>CAIXQT010000274.1 GCA_903921665.1 uncultured Opitutia bacterium | reverse complement strand
TGATCGGCCTCGATGGCACCAAGAACAAGAGCAAGCTCGGCGCCAACGCCATCCTCGGCGTCTCGATGGCCGCCGCCCACGCCTCCGCGGCCGCCCTCGGCCAGCCCCTCTACCGCTACATCGGCGGCCCGAACGCCAAGGTCCTCCCGATCCCGCTCATGAACATCATGAACGGCGGCGCGCACTCCGACGCCCCGGTCGACATCCAGGAATTCATGATCGTCCCGAAGGGCGCCAAGTCCTTCAGCGAAGCCCTCCGCATGGGCACCGAGATCTTCCACGCCCTCAAGAAGGTGCTGAAGGCCCAGGGTCTCTCCACCTCCGTCGGAGACGAAGGCGGTTTCGCCCCGAAGGTCGCTTCCAACGAAGCCGCCCTCGAAGCCATCGCCGCGGCCGTCAAGGCCTCCGGTTACAAGCTCGGCAAGGAAGTCTTCCTCGCCCTCGACGTCGCCGCTTCTGAGTTCTTCGACGAGAAGACCGGCAAGTACACCTTCCACAAGTCCGACAAGTCCCAGCGTAACTCCGATCAGATGATCAAGTTCTACCAGGACCTGCAGAAGCGTTACCCGATCGTCTCGATCGAAGACGGCTTCTCCGAGGCTGACTGGACCGGCTGGAAGAAGGCCACCGACGCCATGGGCGCCAATACCCAGCTCGTCGGCGACGACCTTTTCGTCACCAACACCGAGTTCCTCTCGCGCGGCATCAAGACCAAGACCGCCAACTCGATCCTCGTGAAGGTGAACCAGATCGGCTCCCTTACCGAGACCTTCGATGCCGTGGCCATGGCCCAGCGCGCCGGTTACTCCGCCATCATCTCCCACCGCTCCGGCGAGACGGAAGACGCGACCATCGCGGACATCGCCGTCGGCCTCAACGCCGGCCAGATCAAGACCGGCTCCCTCTGCCGCTCCGACCGCGTCGCCAAGTATAACCAGCTCCTTCGCATCGAGCAGGAACTCGGCAACCGCGCGCAGTACGCCGGCAACACCTGCTCCTGGGGCGAGTAATCCCGGATAGCTGGCAAAGCAAAGGGCCGCCCGATGGGCGGCCCTTTTTATTGTGCGATAAGGCGAAGCTTACTTCGACTCAAGTCCGACGGAGTTGACCGCGATGACTTCGTACTTCGCGCCGATCTTCGCGCCCTTGTCGACGAAGCGCATCTGCGCCAGCGGGAGCAGCGGCGTGTCGCCGTAGGTCATGCCTTGGAAGAGCGGACGCCCGAACGGGCTCTTCAGGTTTTCGGGGATGCGTCCCACGACCTGCCCATCCTTCTTCACGATGAACTGGCGCAGGCCGCTCTCGAAGTCGGCGTGCGCCCCCCAGGTGATCTCGATGCCTTCGGTGGTGGCCTTGGTCGCGACATCGAAAGGGGCGGGCGGAGGCGTCGTGTCGTTCGTGGCGCCGGTCTTCACGTACTCCGACCAAGCTTTCGCGAAGGTCGCGTCAGGCAGCCAGTTGGAGGTGGCGAGTTCGCCCGAGTATTCGCCGGCGGGCTTGGCTTCGGTGCCGAGCAGAGGTGAGAGCCAGGCCTTCGATTGGTCGATCTTGCGAAGCTGGTGGCCGGTCTCGGGCAGGCGTAGCCCGAGGCATGCGTCGAAGAAGGCGATGGCGGCGTAGCGTTGGTCGCCGGTCTGGTGCGAAGTGAGCGGGTCCGGAGCGAAACCGATCGGAGCGCCCTTGGCGCGGTAGGCCTTGAACATCGCCAGGTTGCCGGTCCAGGCGCCGTTGAAGCGCTTGTCGCCGTTTTCCTTCGCGCCAGGGTTAGCCATCATCGGGATCTCGTAGGCGGCGGGCGGCAGGACGACTTCGGGAATCTGTCGTTCAAGCTTCGGGTCCTCGGGCTTCTGCCAGGTCGAGTAGGCCGTGCCCGAGCGGAACCAGATGGCGACGATACGCTCCGGGTGCTTCGCCTGCAGGATGCTCGACCAGAAGCCACCGCCGCTATGGCCCCAGAGGCACCAAGGCGCCGTCGCGATCTCGGGATGTCCGGTCTGCTTGGCCAGGTCGGCGAGGGCCCGCAGGTAAGTCTGGTCCGAGCCGTTGCGCGGGTCGCACCACATGCGGCAGTTGGCCTTGTCGGGCTCGCCGATCACCGGTCCCAGCAGGGCGCAGTCCCATTTGCGGGCTAGGGCCTGCCAGTGCAGGTCGTCGGCGGCGGTCACGGCGCCTTTGTTCGAGCCAGTGCCGCAACCGTGCTGGTGCACGATGATGCCGCGGACGTGCTTCACGCCTTCGGGCAGCCAGAGGTTGTAAGTCGTGGCGAAGATGAGTTCGCCTGGTTTATCCGAAGCCGGATAGCTCACGGTGTGCTTGGAGCCGCCACGTTGGTCGGCGGCGGGCGGAGTGGCGCAGCCGGTCAGCAAGGCGACGAGCGACAGGGAGAGCAGGGCGACGAGGTTTCGCATGGGGGTGCCTTATGGACAGCCAGAATCCCGTTTGGTTCAAGCCAGCGTTGGCTTGTCGCCTCATGGTCCGGGCTTATGGTCCGGGCATGGCCGTCCCTCAGCCACTGCATGAGCAGCTCCTCGCGTGCGAGCGGTGGTGTGCCGAGCGTTCCGAGAAGGAGTTTAACACGGTGGCTGCCAAGGGGCTGCGGGTCTTGGCGGAGCACCACGCCGAGACGGCTTCGCCGATGGAAGGTTTCACGCCTCGGCCGGATGGCTGGTTCGTCCGGAACATCGTCTTAGGCTTCTGGGGTTCGGCCGCCGTGATCATCATGGTGCTCGGCTGCTGGCTCACCCTCACCGACGCGGCCTGGGGTATCTTCGTGAACTCCCGGCATCAGCTCCTGTTCGCTTCCTTGGCTTCACTGTTCAATCTCTTGCTGATGTCGCTGGTTGCGCTGGGGATTTTTTACCGGCGTCACGAAGTCAGCCTGACGGAAGGTCGTCTGGTCGTCCGCCGTCGGGTGTTGCCTTGCTTCGTCCGGACCTGGGAGCTGACGATCCATGAAGAGGTGCGCGTGGGCCTTGCCTACCGCGGCGAATGGGTGTCGTGGGGATCCGGAAGTGGCAGCGGAAGTTTCGCCGTGCTGTCCCTTGTCGTCGCTTCCGGCGAGTCCGAGGTCGCCTTCGGAGCGGATCTCGGCCGCCCGGAGCGCGCTCGCCTCGCGATCCTCATCGATGAATTCTATAACGGGACGGCTGGCGGTTCGCGGATTGCGCGGGCTGGCGGGGCCGCCTAATTCGTCCTCATGGGTATCCGCGAAGACTTACTAGCCAAGTTCGCTCGCCTCAAGGCGGAGGCCGAGGCGCGCAGCGCGGCCATCATCGTGGGACGTGAGCCCAAGGCGTTGACCGACGAAGAAGTCGCGTGCGGTCACCCGAAGGTCTCTGCGGCGACGGACTTCCAGGGGGTCCGCTACGAGACCCGCTTGGGCACTTGGTTCGGCTGGTTCTGGCTGATCTTCACCTGCGTCCATTGCGTCGCGCTCTTCTATGGGATGTCCCAAGGCTCGGTAAAGGTGAACGGGCGGATGGTCACCCAGCCGGAATGGTGGCACTTCGCCTTGCTCGCGCTCTTCTATGTCCCGTTCTTCCTCGTCGGGTTCGCCTTCACCCTCGCTCGTTATCGCGTGTCCCTGACCGACGACCTCATCGCCGTCCGCTGGCGGATCCTGCCTTGGGTCGGATGGACTTGGACCTTGCCCGCCGGCGACGCAGTGAAAGTCACCTTGGCCTTCCGGGGATCACGCGAGAACAAGAAGCCGGTCGAGTCGGTCGTGGTCGCCTCGCTGGGCAAGGAACTCCACTTTGGTGCGTTCCTACCGGTCGACATCAAGGAACACCTGGCTGGGCTCATCCGACATTATTACGGAGAGATGCCGAGCGCGTACGCCGGCGAAGCTGCGCCGTTCATCGCGAACCCCTGAGGCTCAGCGCCCGGGCGGATCCACCGCGCGGAACTTGATCACTGTGTCGCCGGCGGGCTCGTAGAGCACGCCGATGCGACCGTCGGCAAGCGCTGCTATGGAACTGTAGGCAAACGGTCCCGGGATGACCTCGCGTGAAGCGACCCAGGTGCGACCGCCGTCCGCGGAGACGCGCAGCGTGCCGTTCTTGCGGCCTTTGCCGACCGGGTTGAGAAAGTAGAAGCGCGTGGTCGTGCCTTGGTCGATGCGCAGCAGCGATGCCTGGCAGGTCGGGTCGGGCAGGGTCGCGTCGTCGATCGCCGGGGACCAGGTCGCACCGCCATCCTTGGACCAGGCGACCTTGCGCGTGGCCGCGCCTTTCCAGCGACGCGAGTTGAGATAGAGTGTGCCGTCTCGGTCTTCGGCCACCTGGACTTCGTTGAGTTGGATGCCGCCTTCCTGCGGGACGTTCGCGCCGCGCTGCCAGTTGCGGCCGCCGTCGTCGCTATAGGCGACCCAGTTCACGAAGTTCTTCTTCTTGTCCTGGGAGTTGAACGGGATGATCAGGCGACCGGCGTGCAAGGGGTGCTTCATCTTGATGCCTACGCCCGGCCCAGAAGCCGTCGTCACCGCATCCGCCGGCTTGAGGTCCTTGGTGAGGTCGGACGGGCGAGACCAGGTCGAGCCTTCATCATCCGAGGCGATGACGCGGATGCGGGTGCCGTCCGCGGCGTCACCGGCGGGGAGCCCTCCGAACTCATGGCTACCAGCGGGGAAGGTCTGGAAGAACAGGAAGACTCGGCCGATCAGCTCATCCTCGACCAGCGTCGGATTATTGCAGCTGTCCTTGCCTTGGTCGTAGGCGACGCGCGGCTTGGTCCAGGTCGCGCCGTCATCCTTCGAGACGGAGACCACCAGGTCGTTGCCAGCCTGGTCGGTGGCCTTCTCGCGTGCTTCGGCGACGGCGATGAGCGTACCCTTCTTCGTTCGCAGCAGGGCGGGGATGCGCACCGAGGCGTGCGTCAGGTTTTTCTTGGCCTCGAAGACGGTGACGTCGGCGCCGTCGGCGGCCCAGGCCGACGAGGCGAACAGGCAGAGCAGGAGCAGGGAGCGCATGGTCAGGGTGGGGTGACTTCAGTAAAACCGTCTTTTTCCAGCCGTCCAGCCGCCCGGCTTTTTCTCGCCACCCGATTTCAGGCGCTCAGTTCGGCCCGGGGGCGGATGCGGAGGGCTACGAACACCGAGAGCAGGGCGATGCCGGCGAAGACGCCGAAGATCCCGTTCAGCGGCATCTCTTGGTCGCGCAGCGCGCCGAAGATCCAGTCCGCGAAGCCGCCGCAGCTGATGCTGATGAGGTTCATCAGGCCATAGCCGGTGGCCCGATGTTCCGGGCCGACCAGCTGGCAGAGTATCGGCATACTGTTGCCGTCGAAGAAGCCCCAGCCTAGTCCGAACAGCGCCAGGAAGAGCACCGCCACGCCGAGGTCGGTCGCGTTGCCGACGCCGAAGAGGGCGGGGAGCAGCAATGACGTGCCGATGGCGCTCACGAAGATGCGTCCGCGGAGCTGCGTCCGCGTCCAGCGGTCCGCAAGCCAGCCGCCGAGCACCGCGCCGGCGATCGCCGCCAGCTGCCAGTACAGCACCGCGGAGACGCCCGCCTTGCCTTGGCCGAGCCCGAACCGCTCGCGGAGGATGTCAGGCATCCAGTCCCTGACGATCCAGGCCGCCATGGCCGGCAGCGTGAAATAGACCACCAGCAGGAGGAAGTCCCGGTTCGCGAGCAGCGGCCGGAGAGTCGCCTGGCCGCGCGGCTTCTCGGGCATCGGATCGTCGGGCCGATCGCGGAGGCAGAGGAAGAGGGGGATCGCATAGGCGACCCCGAGCAAGCCGCACCAAGCGAAGGCGTTGCGCCAGCCCACGGCGGGCGAGTCGGCGGCGTAGCCCGCGAAGCCGCCGGCGATCACGCCCAGGTAGACGCCCATCTGATGGAACCCGATGGCGCGCGAACGCGTCGGACCCAGGTGGTGGTCGGCGATCAGCGCCAAGGCCGCGGGCATGTAGAACGCTTCGCTCACGCCCATGATGGCCCGCGCCCACAGCAGTTCCTCGAAGTCGCGGGCCTGGCCCGTCGCCCAGGTGCAGACCGACCAGACGAAGAGGCTGACGCAGATGACGTGGCGGCGGCTGACGCGGTCGGCGAGGTAACCGCCGACGGGGCTGAAGAGCGCGTAGGTCCACTTGAAGGCGGCTAGCGCGAGGCCCCAGCGTGCCTTCGTCGCGATGTCCGGCAGCTCCGTGACCATCGACAGCTTCATCGCCGCGAGCATCTGCCGGTCGAGGTAGTTCAGGAGCGCGACCGGGATGAGCAGGATCACCACCAGCCAGGCGGTGCGTTGGGCGGACGTGCTCAGGCCCATCGGGGTGAGGTCGGTCTGCCGAGCGATGGGGTGAGGCGGAGCATGGCGCCGGGGTGAGACTTTTGTAGCCCCTGCGTCGCCGACCTGCCAGCCCCAATGATTATTCCGCGCGCAGCAGCCAGCCCTCGGCGGAGCGCACGAACGGACGCAGCTCGCCGTTGGTCAGGGCGTAACCGCCGGACCATTTAGTGCAACCGGTGGACAGCACGGCGGCAGAGCCTTCTTCGGCCTCGGTCCAGGTGTCCGTTGATTTATCGTAAGAGAGGACGGTCTTCGCGTAGCCAGGATGCTTGGCCGCTTCTACTTTACCGGCCAGCTTGCCGTCGTCGCCGCCGAGCACAAGAATCTCGTTCTCGAACACCGGGCAGGGCGAGGGTGCGCCGGCGACCGGCCGGGGCATCGCGGAAAGACGTCGCCATTCCTTGCCGAGCGTGAACGCGTGACAGTCGGCGAGGTATTCTCGTTCGACGCCCTTGGCGCCGGGGCTCAGCGCGACGCCGCCGAAAAGGTAGAACGTGTCCTTCGTGCCGGCCGACTGGGCAAGCATGCGGCCGGAGCCCGCGCAGAGGGGGAGCTCTTTCCAGCCCGCGTTCAGGTTGGCGAGGTCGATGGCGAAAGCGCTGGAAGAGGCGGCGGTCGCGTCGGGGCGTTCGGTGCCGCCGGCGACGATGACCTTGCTGCCGACGAGCGCGCCGGTCGCGTAGGCGAGCGGACGGGGGAGGAAGGGGAAAGGACGCACCTGGAGTTCGCCGTCTTCGACGGAGAGCGTGTAGCAGTCGGCGTAGTGACGGTGCGAGTCCGCGCCGCCGATCATCAGGAGGCCTTG
>CAIXQT010000273.1 GCA_903921665.1 uncultured Opitutia bacterium | reverse complement strand
TCCGCCTCATCACGCATGATATCATCTACGAGCTGATCACGCTCGTGAAGGAAGCCATGACCGAGCTCCTGGACCCCGAAGTCCGCGAGAACAAGCTCGGCGCCGCCGAAGTGCGCGCCGTCTTCCCGCTCGGCAAGGAACACAAGGTCGCGGGCTGCATGGTCACCGAAGGCCTCATCCGCCGCGCCGCCAAGGCGCGCGTGGTGCGCGGCGGCAAGATCATCCACAACGGGCCGGTCGAGACCCTGCGTCGCTTCAAGGACGACGCCTCCGAGGTCAAAGCCGGCTTCGAGTGCGGCATCAAGCTCGGCGGCTACGACGAGTACCAGCCCGGCGACATCATCGAAGCCATCGAGATGCTGCAGACGCGTCCGTCGCTCTAAGCCTTATGTCCCAACGTCAGCTCCGGGTCGCCGAACTGGTCCAGCGCGAGGTCTCCACCGCGCTGCGTCAGAACTGGCCCACGGAAGCGGCGCTGATCACGATCACCGTCGCAAGCGTCTCCCCCGACCTCCGGCAGTGCCGCGTCGGCTACGCGGTCTCGGGCGACGACGCCGAGCGCAAGAAGGCGCGCGCCTTCCTGAAGCGCGTGCGCACCGAACTCCGTTCGACCGTCGGCGGGATCCTGCAGATGAAGCATACGCCGGACATCCTCTTCACCGAAGACGACATCACCGGCGGCGTGGCGCGCGTGCAAGCGCTGCTGGATGACATGGCCCGCAAGGACCGCGCGGCCAATCCGCCCAAGCCCGACTAAACGGTCGGCGGGACGACTTCCGGGAAATCCTTCAGCGCTTCGCGGACCACCGCGGCGCGCCGGCGGTCGCGGCCGTCGCTGTCGAGTTCCTGACCCGCGCGCGCCTGCACGTGGGCCGGCTGGCCTTCGATCATCAGACGGTCGACGAGGTGGCGGCGTTCTTCCGGAAGGCAGCCCATGTCGCAGGCCAGGCGGAGGTGAGAAAGCATGTTCATCGCCTCGGAACTCGTGAGAAGGCGCGCCGAACGCAGCACGCCGAGCGAACGGGCGAGGCGGTCGACGAACTTCTCACCTTCTTCCTGCGCAAGCCTCCGACGAGCGTTCCACTCCTGCTCGACCAGGTTCTTGATCCAGCCGCCGAGGTGCTTGAGGATCGCTTCCTCGGAGAGGCCCAGCGTCTGCTGGTTAGAGATCTGGAAGACGTTGCCCGCCGCTTCGGTGCCCTCGCCGAGCCAGCCACGGACGGCGAGGCCGTCCTGATTCAGGGCGCGCGAGACCTTGTCCATATGTCCTGCCAGGCAGAGGCCGGGCAGGTGCACCATCGCGGAGGCGCGCAGGCCCGTGCCGACGTTGGTGGGACAGGCGGTGAGGTAGCCGAGACGATCCGAGAAAGCCAGTTTCAGGGAACCCCCAAGGGCGTCATCAAGCTGTTCGGCGATATGCCAGGTACCCCGGAGATGCCAGCCGGCCTTCACGACCTGGATGCGGAGATGGTCCTCTTCGTTGACCATGACCGAGCAGGTCTGATCGCGGCTGATCACGGCGGCGCCGCTCTTGCCTGAGGCGAGTTCCTTCGAGACGAGATGGCGCTCGACCAGCACCGAACGGTCGCGGTCGCCGAGATCGCCCATGCGCAGCACGTGGCCGCGACGGAACTTGGGCAAAGCCTCGAGCGCTTCGACGCAACGATCGGCGATCTCCTTACGCTGCGGGACCTTGGCCCAACCAGGGAAAGGCAACCCGTCCAGGTTGCGGGCCAGGCGGATGCGCGTGCTCAGCACGACCGCCTGCTGGGCGCCCAGGAGGTGCGTCAGTTCGTTTTCGGCGGCAAGGATGTCTTCAACGGACGACATGGTCAGAGAGGCGCGAGTTGTTTCTCGAGTCCGGCGATCTCGTCGCGCAGGCGCGCGGCGGCTTCGTAATCCTCTCCGGTGATGGCCTTTTCCATCTCGCGACGGGCGTCTTCGAGGCGGCGACGGAGCTGGCCGGCGGGCAAGGTGCCGGCGGGAGCCCGGCCGACATGCGCGGCCTCATGCTGCACCTTGAGCAGCAGCCCGCCCAGGACGTCGCCGAACGTCTCCCAACAGGAAGGGCAGCCGAGTCGGCCGCGCTTGCGGAAGTCGATGTCGGTGAATCCGCACTTCGGACAAGTGAGGGCCGGAGCCGGGGAAGCCGAGGTCAGGGCGTCGGCCAGCTGGAAGACGGCCGGATCGGTCGCCCCGCCCTTCTGAGCGCAGGCTTCGCAGAGATGCACCTTCGTGACGTTGCCATGGACGACCTGGGAGAGGTGGACCGTGGCGGCCTCCTCGCAGAGCGAACACTTGATCGGCTGGGACATCTGCCTTCAGAGAATGGCAAGGGGGCGAATTGGCAAGGGCAAGCGGGGAGCGGGGTTTGACTTCATGGCCGGCGGACGCTTGATGGAAGGACGTCAGATGTCCTCCAAGCCTCGCATCGTCATCACCGGCCTCGGCCTCACCGCCCCCAACGGCAACTCGTTGGGTGAGTTCCGGGCCAACCTGCTCGCCGGCAAGGCCCGCATCGCCGTGATCGACGTCCGTCACATGGGGAAGCACCCCGCCGGCGTCTGCGACTTCGACGCCACCAAGTGGCAGAAACGGAAGGAAATCCGCAACGGTACCCGCGTCGGTTCCATCTCCATCTTCTGCGCCCGCGAAGCGCTCGGCGATTCCGGCCTCGACTGGGACAAGGTCGAAAAGTCCCGCGTCGGCGTCTACCTCGGCATCACCGAGCACGGCAACGTCGAGACCGAGAACGAGATCCACAACATCTCCCAGTTCGGCAACGACACCAAGTACTGGACGCACCACCATAATCCCCGCACCGTGGCGAACAACCCGGCGGGCGAGGTCACGATGAACATGGGCATCACCGGCCCGCACTACACCATCGGGGCGGCGTGCGCCGCAGGTAATGCCGGCCTCATCCAAGCCGCCCAGATGCTGCAGCTCGGGGAGGTCGACATCGCCTTCGCCGGCGGCGTCTCCGAATCCATCCACACCTTCGGCATCTTCGCCGGCTTCAAGAACCAAGGCGCGCTGGGCGCCCATGAGGACCCGACCAAGGCCTCGCGCCCCTTCGATAAGAATCGCAACGGCATCGTCATCTCCGAAGGCGGCGCCATCTACGTCCTCGAGCGCCTCGACGACGCCCTGGCCCGCGGCGCCCGCATCATCGCCGAGATCGCCGGCTGGTGCATCAACTCCGACGCCACCGACGCCGTCCTGCCTAATCCCGAACGCCAGACCGAGTGCGTCCAGATGGCGCTCAAGCGAGCCGGCATGAAGCCCCAGGACATCCATATCGTCTCCACCCATGCCACCGCGACGGCCTTGGGCGACATCCAGGAATGCACCGCCCTCCGGAACGTCTTCACCGACTGCCCGGACACTCACATCAATAACACCAAGAGCTTCATCGGGCACTGCATGGGAGCGGCCGGAGCCCTTGAATTAGCAGGCAATCTGCCCTCTTTTGATGATAATTGGGTGCATCCGACCATCAATATCGAGGAATTGGACCCCGAATGCGCCATGCCTGGCCTGGTGATCAACCAACCCCTCAAGGTCGCCCGGGTGGACGCCATCCTGAACAACTCTTTCGGCATGCTCGGCATCAATTCCGCCCTCATCGTGAAGAAATATGGGGTTGCCTGACGGGGTTTGGGTGTTTGAAACAAACCCTGAAAACATGACTAAGGACGACATCAAGCAGGTGGTTCTCGATATCATCGCCGACATCGCACCGGACGAAGATCTGACCGCCGTCAAGCCGGAGGTCCGCCTGCGCGACCAGCTTTCCCTGGATTCCATGGATTTCTTGGATATCGTCATGGAACTCCGCAAGAAACACGGCATCGAGGTCCCGGAAGCCGATTACGTCCAGCTGGCTTCCCTCGACTCCTGCGCCAACTACTTGCTCCCCAAGTTCGAGGCCAAGGGCAAGTAAGGCCCACGCCTTACTCACCCCCGAAGACCGCCCCTTGGGCGGTTTTTTGTTGGGCTAGGCTGCGACCTTCGCCACGCGGGCGGTGTTCTTGATTTGCCGCCCCACCCTCCGACCTCCACCCTTATCTCCGTGCACCCAGTCCGTCGCCTACTCACCGCCGTCCTCGCCCTCGTCGTCCTTCCGGCCTTCGCCGAGACCGTGCAGCTGCGCCGTACCGGCAACGCCACCGTCATCGCGTTCGAATATATCACCCAGGATGAGATCAGCATCATGGTGAAGCGCCTGGATACGGACGCGGTGCTGAACTATAAGTGGGAGGACCTCGACCTCGATTGGGTCAAAAAGAACAACCCGAAGGTCTGGGACGAACGCGAGCAACTGCTGGCCGAGGCGAAATCCGAGAAGAAGATGACAAAGAAGGAAGCCGAAGCGGACCCCTTTGCCCAAGAAGCCGTCCTGACTGACACTAAGTCATTCCTCGCCAGCCTCACCATCTCCATGCAGGACGGCCTCAAGGGCATCAATCTCTCGCAAAACCGGATCGATGCGGTCTGCGGCGAATTCCAGCTCGAAGAGACGCAGTTCTGGGCCGGCTACGAAGACCTGAAGCGGGCCAGCAAGATCGCCGGCAAGAACGAGCCCGTCGCCAGGGCCGAAGCGACCCCCGAAGAGCCGAAGGAAAAAGAGAAGTCCACCAAGGCTCTCACGCCCAAGGCCAAGGCCGCCGCCGCCAAGGTCAAGGCCCGCTCCTCCGATAACATCGCGGCCGAAGCCGCCGCCAGGGCCGACTTCGCGGCCGAGGCCCGCCCTTTCAATGCGATCGGCTACCTGCGCATGCTGGCCGAAGGGGGCACCAAGGGAAAGCCGATCTGGATGATGCTCCGCCGGACGACCGCCGATCGCGAAGCCATCAAGAAGATCTTCGAGAAATACGCCCAGCTCGCCGGCGACCTCGCCGAGAAGCCCGAAGCCAAGGCTTCCAAGTCCGAGCTGCTCGTGCTCAAGAAAGCCCTCGAGAACGGCGCCGAATCCATCGGCAAGGTCACCCGCGACAACGCCGCCGTCGAAGCACGCCTGCAGACCGATTGCCGCGCGCTCCTCAGCTTAGCCATCCGTTAAGGAAAGACGCCCGCGCATCAAAGAGTCCGGCCGCCTTCCCGAGGGAAGACGGCCGGTTTTGAATGGTGGAGCCTATCGGGCTTGAACCGACGACCTCTTGCATGCCATGCAAGCGCTCTACCAACTGAGCTAAGGCCCCGTTAAATGGGAAGGTTAACAAAGGTGACGGCACGGGCACGGTCAACGCTTTTTTCCCACCCTTCCGAGTCTCTGGTTGCCAATGGGCGACGGGTGCTTTGCCTTCCCCTCGTGGAAGAGTCCGAAAACCAGCCAGAACCCGCCGAACCGGGCACCGAAGCCCAAGCCCACACCCAAGGTGGGCGGGGCCAGGGCGGTATCCGTATCGAAAAGGACTTCATCGAATCCCTTCCCGTCGGCGAATGGAAAGGTCCGATCGAGCTGATTGAATCCGAGAAAGACGCCGCCAAGGCGATCGCCGCCCTCGCCCGCGACCGCGTGCTGGGCTTCGACACCGAAACCAAGCCCTCCCACACCCGCGGCGAATATAACCTGCCTTCGATCCTGCAGCTGGCCGGCGAGCATCATATCTTCGTCTTCCGCCTCGACCACTGCGGCGGCATCCCCCTCGCCTTCCCGGTCCTCTGCAACGAACGCCAAGCCAAGGTCGGGGTCGCGGTTCGCGATGACGTCAAGAACCTACGCGCCCGCGCGCCGTTCGACGACCGCGCCTTCATCGACATCGCGGACCACACGAAGAAGACGGGGCTGGTGAACACGGGCCTCCAAGCCCTCGCCGCCCACTTCCTGCAGCTGCAGATGAAGAAGTCGAAGAAGGTGCAGACCTCGAACTGGGCGAAGCCGCTCGACGAACGTCAGATCCAATATGCCGCCAACGATGCCTGGTTCAGCCGCGAGCTGTTCCTGAAGCTCGAACAGGACGGCCTGATCCCCCGGTTCGAGTAAGCCGGGGCGCGGGAAGGTCGGCCGGAAGCGCACTTCGTGCTTCTGTCCTTCTGTGTAGTATATTAATAAGTGGCCATGACGGACACCCCCCGAGATATCGGCCGTAAGAACTACTGGTGTTTCATCAGCTACCGGCATGCCGACAACCTGACAGAAGGCCGCCTGTGGGCGACCTGGCTGCACCGGCAGCTCGAGACCTACCCCGTGCCGACGACGCTCGTGGGCCAGACCAATCTCCGAGGCGAGACCATCCCCGCCCGGATCTTTCCCGTCTTCCGGGATGAAGACGAGCTGCCGGCGGACGCGGACCTCTCCACGCCGATCATCCAGGCGCTGGAACGCAGCCATAGCCTGGTGGTCCTGTGTTCGCCGCGCGCACGCAACTCGCGCTTCGTCGACGATGAGGTACGCCTGTTCAAGTCGATGGGGAAATCCGCCCGCATCCTCGGCGCGATCCTCGCCGGGGACCCCGGCCAACCGCACGCCCCCCTGCTCCACGGCGAAGAGTCCTGCCTGCCGCCTTCGTTATGCCACGCGGTCGATACGCAGGCCGTCATGGGCGCCGCCCTCGAGCCGGCCTCATTGCTCGACCTGCGCACCGCCGAAGGCGAGGAAGGCTGGACGGACGCAAGCCGTCACCGGTCCGACCTAATCAGCCGAGGCACCCCGGCGGACGACGTCAAGCTCCTCCGTGACGCCTATGCGGAGCGACTGGAGGATGCCTCACTACGGATATTCGCCCACGTGCTCGGACTGGAACATGAAGTGCTCCGGCAGCATCACGATCGCCAACAAGCCAGCGACCGGCGACGACGCCGCAAGTCGTTCGCGATCTGGACCATCGCCGGCCTGACCCTCCTGTCCCTGGCGGTAGGCGCCTATCGCCACAGCATCGCTGACACCGAGGTCGGATCGAAGGCACGAGGCGAGGCCGCCGCCCAACAGCGACTTTCCGAAGCCCGCCAAGCCGAAACCGCTGCCGCCCAAGCCAAGCTGCGGAAAGCGGAAGCCGAAGCGACATACTCGCAAGGAAGCCTCATGCTGAAGAGCGTGCGCCTGTTCCCCGAGCGACTCCCCAAGGCGACCGCGCTGATCGTGCAGGCCGCCGAGATGGACTTCGCCCCGGCGCAACACCGCCTAGCAGCAATGCTCACGGACGGACAAGGCATGCCCAGTTCTCCCGCCAAGGCTGCGGAGTGGCTCCAGAAAGCCGCCACCCAAGGGTACGACCCGGCTCGCACCAGCTTAGGGTTGGCCTACCTCGACGGAAAAGGCGTGGCGCGGAAACCCGAAGCAGCCGTCCGTCTGTTCGGAATGGCCGCTGAGAATGGGGAGAGTGAGGCCATGTACCATCTCGCACAATGCCTGATCAAAGGGACGGGAGCCAAGGCCGACCGGACGAAAGGTATCAGGTGGATGATCAAGTCGGCGGAATCGGGCGAAGCCCAGGCCAGGCTATTCCTCTCCCTCGGCTATCGCTCCGGCGCAGTCGTCAAGAAAGACCCGGCCGAGGCCCTACGCTGGACCAAGCTCCTGGCCGAAAGCGGCGACGCCGCCGGCCGTCGCGAATTAGGAATCATGTATCGCCATGGACAGGGCGTGCCCGCGGACAGCGAACTTGCGGCCCACTGGCTGCAGTTGGCCGTCGAAAAACAAGACTCGGTCGCCCGTACGGAGCTCCGCGCGCTGTTCGACGACGAGAAAGCGACGCCAACCGAAGCAAGAGCCGCCCAACGCTGGCACTTCCGGCTATCCTTCCTTGGATACGCCCGGTCGATGAACCAGGTGGGCGAATATTTCCGCGACGGCGTCGGCGTCGAGAAAGCCGATGCCGCCAGGGCTTTCGGGTTTTTCCAGCAGGCGGCCAACAAGGGAGATGCTCGTGCCAAATATAATCTCGGCGATGCGTTTGGTCGCGGCCTTGGCACGGAGATCGATCGAGCGAAAGAAAGCCGCTTGAAGAAAGAGGCAGTCGCCCAAGCCGGCAACGACGACTCGTTCCGCTTCTACGTCGGTTCGCTTCAGCTTAGAACCTTGAAGGCGGGCGAAAACCGCGACGAGCCCCTGCGCTGGCTCGGCCTGGCCGCCGAACAGAACCACCCTGGCGCACAGCTGCTCCTGTCATCCGCCCTCCTTGACGGGGAACGAACCCAAGCGACCGCGCAAGAAGCGCTACGCTGGGCGCTGATCGCCCAAGGAAACAAGCAAACGGGAGCGGATAAGGTGGCAGCACGGGCCGCCTTGCTGCTCACGCCCGGCCAACGCTCGACGGCAGATAAAGCCGCGCGCGGGTTCCTCGAAAAGAAGAAATTCTCACGCTGAGATCCGCCTGATGACCGCGCCGCAGCAGACGACCGAAGGCTCCCCGCATTGGTGCGCCATCCTGACGCCGGGCGGCAACGACGGATCGACGGAGCATCGCTGGGCCGAATGGCTCCGCCAGGAGATCCGGGCCTACGTCATCCCGCCGCAGCTGGTCGGCGGCCTCAACCTGCGCGGCGAGAAGATCCCTGCGCGCATCGAAGCCGTCTTCGTCGAAGAGACCAATCGCAGCGGCGGCGGACTGACCGCCGAGGATCTCCCGACGCTGGCCGCCAGCCTCAACCT
>CAIXQT010000272.1 GCA_903921665.1 uncultured Opitutia bacterium | reverse complement strand
TCGCCCGTGCCGCCGGCCGCGCCGGCGCATACCCTCGCGACGAAGGGTGAGGTCATCGCCGCCGTGCCGGCTCCGGCCGCCGAAGTCTTCGTGCCGCCCGCCTTCCGTTTTCGCCAGGAGCCGGCCTATCCCGAGCGTGCGCGCCGCGCCGGCGCCGAAGGGGTCGTCGGCGTACGCATCGCGCTCGCTCCGGATGGTTCCGTCCGCCAGGTCGAGCTGACGCAGAGTTCGGGCAGCCGGCTGCTTGATGAAGCTGCTTTGACCGCGGCGCGGGCGTCGACGTTCGTGCCGGCCTCACGCAACCGGACGCCGGTCGCAGCGGAAGCCGTGGCGAGCTACCGCTTCGAACTGCGCTAACTCACTTCGTCGCCGGGACGAATTGCCAGACCTTCACCCAGTCGACATCGTAGAGCGGCTTGGCTTTTCCCTTGGGTCCGAAATCGTAAGACTTTTGCTCCGGCATCGGCAGCATGCATCCCAGCGTGATGCCACGTCGTGCGGCGATGCCCTCGGTGTTTTTGACGGCCATACGTACCTTGCCGTCCATGGTGAAGCGGTAGCCGGCCCCGTCCCATTCGACCCCGTAGGTGTGCCAGAATTTGCCGAAGGAGAACGAGTTCTCCTGTTTTCGCTCTTTCTTCTGGGCGGCGTTGTTCGGGTCGGCCCAGCCGATTCCGGTCGAGTAGGCGCGCCCTTTTTCCTGTCCCCATGACGAGAAGATTTCGATGCCCATCTGCGGCTGCTTGGCATCTTTCTCGTCGGTGTTGCTGGAGAAGATCGGGCAGACACCGGTGACGGGGTTGACGCGAAGACGGCCCTCGACCTTGCCCTGGAGGAAACCGAAGTTGCGGGAGTTCTTCATCGTGATGCGTCCCGACCAGTGTAGCTTGTTCTCCGTCCAAGCCGTGATGGACAGCACGCCGTCCTTGACGGTCAAGGCGTCGCCCGTGCAATTGCCACGGCCGTACCAGTTGCCCGACCGGATGTCCCACGTCTCCGGATCGAGCTTATTGCCATCGAAGTTTTCTTCGAAGACCAACTTGTAGTTTGATTCTTGCGCTAAGGCGGCACCGGTGAAAATCACCAAGAATAGCAGGCTATGTAGGCGCATAAATTTTCTTATTACGATGGTCGCAATCCCGACAAGGCATAATCGCCCCAGGTCACTTCGCCGCAGGGACGCGTTCCCAGGCCTTCACCCAGTCGACCTCGTAGATGTTTCTTGATTTCTCCTTGGAGCCGTAGCCGCCTCGGGGAGCTTCCGCTTTAGAGGTCACGTCGCTTTGCAGATTGATGCCCCGGCGCGTGATACTGCGCATGGCCTTCTTATCCGTCAGGACGATTTTCCCATCCAGGGTAAAGCGATAGCCCGAATCATCCCATTCCAGCCCGTAGGTGTGCCAGAACTTACCCGCGGTCACAGGGAAGCTTTGCTTGATGCCTTTCTTCTCGTCGGGATCCTCTGGGTCTCCCCAGCTGAGTCCGACCAGATAGCCACCCTTGGCTCCGGAGAACGCCTCGAAGATGTTGAAACCGACCCGGTTCGGTTGGTCCCGGTCGAGGTAATCAGTGTTGCTCCGGAACATCATCTTCATGCCTGGCACGGGGGTAAAGCGCAGGCGGGCTTCAATCTTCCCCTGCTTCACCCCCAACTTACCGCTCTTTGTGTTGATCGCGCCGGTGTAGCAGATGCCTTTCTCGGTCCAGGTCGTGATTGTCATCACGCCATCCTTGATGCTGATGGCTTTATCCGTGTAGGTGCCGTCGCGGTATTTTCCCGAATTCGTGCTCCAGGTCTCCTCGTCGAGCTTGTCGCCGTCGAAGTTTTCTTCGAAGGCCAATTTGTAGCTCGCTTCTTCGGCGCCGGCGACGGCCGCCAAGAGGACGAGGAGCAGGCGGTGGAGACGCATGCGTTTACCTATGACGGGAGCCGGTAGCCCGACAAGCCCCATCGCCGCCCGGTCACTTCGCCGCGGAGGTGCGTTCCCAGGCCTTCACCCAGTCGACCTCGAAGGTGGCCTTCGACCTGTCCTTGGATCCGTAGCCGCCTTTCGGCGCAGATGAGGGCAAGCCGCACCCTAGCTCGATACCACGCTGCCTGCCGGTCCCCTCGGAGCTCTTGGCGGTGAAGCGGACTTTGCCGTCCAGGGTGAAGCGGTAGCCGGCATCATCCCATTCTACTCCGTAGGTGTGCCAGAATTTGGCGACGGCGACCTTATTGGCCTGGCTGATTGCTTCCCTGGGCGCGCCAGGATTCTTCCAAGCGAGAGTAGTGTTATAAATGAGCCCTTGTTCCCGGCCATAAACTGAGAAGATGGTGACGTCCACCTGCGACGTCGAGGATTCCGCCGCATCGGTTCCGAGCTCGAACGACGAGGTGATGCCTTGCATGGGGTTGAAGCGGATCCGCCCCTCGACCTTGCCTTGGCGGAAGGCGAAGAAGCGGGGGCGCTTCATCCTGATATAGGCGGTGAGGGCGCCGGTTTTTTCGGTCCAGGTGGTGATCTTCAGGACGCCGTCCTTGACGTCGACGGCCTGCCCCGTGCGATTGCCTTTCCCTTGAGGTGCGGATTCCGCCTCCCAGGTCTCGGCATTGAGCTTGTCGCCATCGAAGTTGTCTTCGAAGACGAGCTTATAGTTCGCTTCCTGGGCGCCGGCGACGGCAGCAAGGAGGACGAGGAGCAGGCGGTGGAGACGCATGCGTTTACCTATGACGGGAGCCGGTAGCCCGACAAGCCCCATCGCCGCCCGGTCACTTCACCGCGGAGGTGCGCTCCCAGGCCTTCACCCAATCGATCTCGTAGACGTTCTTCGACTTATTCTTGGGGCCGTAACCGCCGTTCGCGGGGCTGGCTTTGCCGAACGCGACGCTGCGTAGCATGAGCCCGCGCGGCGTGTCGCAACGCATGGACTTGTCGTCCGTCGCGACGATTTTCCCGTCCAAGGTGAAGCGATAGCCG
>CAIXQT010000271.1 GCA_903921665.1 uncultured Opitutia bacterium | reverse complement strand
CCTCGCAGCCGCTGAAGACATCGTCGACCGCGCCGTGCAATTCGGCCCAAAGCCCGCCGTACGAAAATGGCAGATGCGTCCGCCCTTCGACCGCACTTCTGGCGGAGAGCAAGCCCAAGCCATCGGCTACTATAAGAAGATCAAGCAACCCCAGCCTTACCAGGACATCTGCCAGCGCATCGGTGCCGGCGGCGCCCCTTACGCCCAGTATCACCCACTTGATGACCTCAGCGACAGCGGCGTCCCCGTGAGCGGCTGGTACCGCGTGCGCATCCAAGCGGAAGCCAAGTTCCGCCACTCGCTCGTGCAAGCGAAGTTCAAACGCTGGTCCTCTCTCTGGGATGAGTCCGAACCCATTCGACTCTCGCTCTTCACCGCCACCCTTCAAGGCTTCGACCCATCTAACAAACAGGCCCGCGATCACGCTGCCACCCGTGAACAGGCTGGGCAACGCCATGTCGGCACGTGGGATCTGCCCGATGACGAACGCGTCTGGGTCGAGTGCCGCGTGTGGCTGGATAAAGGCCAGTTCCCGCGGGTGGGCTTCCCCAATGGCCCGACGAACTCGAACTACCGGCTCAACGATTACTTCAATGCCGTCGCCAAGGACACCTACGATGCCGCCGCCTTAGCCCAATACGACGAGCGTCGGAAAAAATACGGGGATTGGATTTCGTTCCACTTCGGGGAATCACCACGGATTCGCCTGCATGCCATCGAGATGGAAGGGCCGCTCAACGAAACTTGGCCTCCCGCGAGCCATCGCATCCTCTTCGGCGACAAGCCCTATGAGTCCGCCGCCGCCGAAGAAACCCTCCGCAACTTCGCCTCCCTTGCGTGGCGCCGCCCCGTCCAGGTCGATGAAGTGAAGCCGGCGGTGAAACTCGTCCGACAATCCGAAGCCCGCGGCCTGAGCGCCGAGTCGGCCATCCGTGAAGGATTCAAATCCCTGCTCTGCTCTCCCGGCTTCATCTACCGTGAAGAAAAGTCAGCGGCATTGAACGACTACGAAACCGCCACTCGCTTAGCCTATTTCCTTTGGGCGTCCCAACCCGACGAAGCCCTCCGCAAGCTTGCCGACGCAGGCAAACTTCGGAACGCCGCCCAACTCCGGACCGAAGCCGAGCGACTGCTCCGCGACCCACGCTCCGATGCTTTCGTCGACCAGTTCCTCGACGGCTGGTTACGCCTCTACAAGCTCGGCTCGATGGCCCCGGATCCGAGCCGTTTCGCCCTCTACTATGACCAGCGGCTCGAGCCCGCCATGCGACACGAGACCCGCGCGTTCTTCCGCCACCTGCTCGAGACCAACGGCTCGATCAAGCACTTCCTCGATTCGGACTACACTTTCGTCAACAAGGAGCTCGCGAGTCTCTACGGCATCAAACCCGCTGATTTCATCAAACAAAGCATCCCTACGGACAAGGCCCTCGACCGACGCTATCTCCGCCAAGACGGCGTAGGGGACTCGCCTTCGACGCACTTCTCCCAGATCAACCTCAAGAACCGACTGCGCGGCGGACTGCTGGGCCAGGCAAGTATCCTGACCCTGACAGCCAATGGCGTGGACACCTCACCCGTCATCCGGGGCTCATGGTTACTGGAGAATATCCTCGGCACGCCGCCACCACCCCCGCCCCCAGGCATACCGGCGGTCGAGCCCGACATCCGCGGCAGCAAGACTATCCGTGAACAACTGCAGAAGCACCGCGAAAGCGCCTCCTGCCGCTCCTGCCATGCCCACATCGATCCGCCGGGCTTCGCCCTCGAGAGCTTCGATGCGATCGGCCGCTGGCGCGGACACTACGTCAATAACAAGTCAGCCCTCGCGATCGATGCCAGCGGCGAGTTCCGTTCCGCCAAGTTCAAGGACGTCAGCGAGTTCAAGGCCGCCTTGCTCGCCCATCCCGACATGTTCGCCCGTTGCCTGGTCGAAAAACTCCTTGTCCACGCGCTAGGCCGCGAACTTGAAATCACCGATCGACCTCACGTCAGGCTCATCCTCGAAGCCGCCAGCAAAGACGGCTATCGACTCCGTGACATCGTCCTGCTCTGCGCTGCAAGCGAGTTAATGAGGAAGAAGTAAGAGCGAAGTCAGCTCCAGAGAGAATGGTGCAGAAAGCACCAAGGGTCTGGACTAAAAACCAGGAACCCCGATGCCACTCTCCTGCTCTGCCTTTGCGTCCTTCAACTGAAGCCACCTGCGCCGGCGATTCTTTCGCCAAGGCCCTCAAGGCCAAGGGCTACCCCTACCAGCATTACTTCTGCCAGGACTCCAGCCACGGCATCGGCAACGCCCGCGCCAGCTCCTGCCCTCCGCCCTCGAGCGGCTCTGGCAGGACTAACAAGCGCGCTGAAGCCTGCCAGAGACAAAACAGGTTTGCAGGTGCGGGTATTACAGGGATATCTCGAGCGCACCCCCATGCGCCCCCTGCTGCTCGCCCTCCTCGGCCTGACCGCCGCCCTCCCCGCCCAGGACATCGTCATCTACGGCGGCACCTCCGGCGGCATCACCGCCGCCATCCAAGCGGCCCGTGAAGGTCGCACGGCCGTGCTCATCGAGCCGACGAAGTTCCTCGGTGGACTGACCACGGGCGGCCTCGGCGCCACGGACATCGGTAACAAGAAGGCCATCGGCGGCCTCTCCCGCGAATTCTACACGGCCGTCGGCAAGCATTACGCCGATCAATCGAAATGGGTCCACCAGACCCGTGAAGCCTACTTTTCCAAGCGCCCGCACGGCAACGCGGCCGACGAGGGCACGATGTGGACCTTCGAGCCGCACGTGGCCTCCGCCATCTACGACCGGATGCTCAAGGCGGCCGGCGACAAGGTGACGGTGGTCTACGGCGAGCGCCTCGACCTCAAGAAGGGCGTGATCAAGGACGGCACCCGCATCGTG
>CAIXQT010000270.1 GCA_903921665.1 uncultured Opitutia bacterium | reverse complement strand
GAGATAGCCAGGTCCGATAGAGCCCGTGGTTTGTCCTTCGACGGAGACGGAAGCCGACAGCACGCGTTGAAGGACGACCTTCATGCTCAGATGAGCGCCTCGAGGATCGTGCGCAGCTTCATCTCGGTTTCCGTCGACTCGGCGTCGGGATCCGAACCGGCGACGATGCCGGCGCCGGCGAACGCGCGAGCCTCGGATCCTTTGAGCCGAGCGCAGCGCAAGGCGACGAAGAGCTTGCCTGAGGAGCCATCCGAACGCACCCAGCCGACGGCGCCGGTATACAGGCCGCGCTGGTGAGGTTCGAATCCGGGGATGAAAGGGAGGGCTAAGGCACGCGGCTTGCCGCCGACGGCCGGGGTGGGATGAAGCTCGCCCGCGACCTCAAGGAACCGTCGATCAGCCGGCATGGTGCCTTCGATCGGCGTGCGCAGGTGCATCACGTTACCGAGGCGGAGCAGTTCAGCGTTACGCGAGGTCGCGGCGAGGACGCCCACCATGCGCAGGCGACGAAGGATCGAGGCCGTGACGGCGCTGTGTTCGCGAAGATCCTTTTCACTCGTGAGCAACGCTTCGGCCAGGCTGGCGTCTTCCGAGGCGGATTCGCCGCGCCGGGTCGTTCCCGCGACCGACTCGGAGCGGACGGCCCCGTCGAAGAGGGAGAGCAATGTCTCGGGCGTGGCGCCGACCAACGCGCCTTCGGCCTCATCGACGAGGAAAGTATGGCAGGGGGGGTTGCCACGGCGCAGTCGGTGCAACGTGGCGTAGATGCTGAAAGGTTCGGCCCGACGCCAGTCGAACGCCCGCGATAGCACGATCTTCTCGAAAGACCCTTCCTTGATCAGTTCGGTGGCCCGGACGACCGCGGACGGGAACCATGATCCGCCGACTTCCGAAAGTACGGTCGGCACCGGCGCCCGGGGAGGTGGCGGATTGGAGCGGTAGCTGAACTTCCGGAAGCTTTCGGCACGAATCGCCAAACGGGCGGCGCAGCCCGGAGCAGCTGGCTCGCAGAGGGTGACGAGCGTCTGGCCGTCTTCGCTGATCACCTGCCAGCCGGGCAGGAAGAGCCTGGCATCCGCACCGTCGGTATCGCTCCCAGGGTAGAATGGGAAGGTCGCGATGACGCGGGGACGTGGCCCGACGCAGGTCAGGCTGGCGTCCAGTTCGCGAAGCCAGCGGTCGGCAGCAAGGAAACGTTGGTCGCCCCTTCCGGCCCATTGACGAAGCGGGGAGCCGGCCGCATGGGAACGCTTACGGGAAGGATTCTCGAAGTAGCCGCGAGGGGCGGGTTCGTTCAGCGTCTCGAGGACGGCGAGCGGATCGAGCTCGGGAGCCGTGAAGGTGTAACTGACGAAACCTTCGCCGCCGGCTATCTTTTCAGCTTCGGTCAGCAAGGCAGCTTCGTCGATGGTCTTGACGGAATCCACGGAGGTGAAGGTAAGGTCTCCGCGGCAATTGTCCAATCAGGCCGTAGGAGTTTCGGTCACAGTCTCGATCGGCGGGAAAAGGATGCACTTTTCGGCGACTTGGGAGCCCGTACAGACGGCCGACCAAGTGAGCTGACCTTCGAAACGGGTGGCGACGGGGCGACCGATGTTCGTCAGCAGCTTATCGCAAGTGGCGGGCATCACGGGCGTCAGGATCGTGCCCACGAGACGGAGGCCCTCGGCGACGTGCGCGAGGCAGGAGTCGAGGCGCGCGCGGTCCGCGACGTCGGGAGATTTGGCGAGCTTCCATGGTGCGCGGGCTTCGATGTAAGCGTTCATCGCGCTGATGAAGACCCAGAGGGCTTCGAGGGCGTGGCTGACCTGGTATTCGGCGAAGGCTTCGGCGTACTTCTTGGCGGAGCCGTCCCAGAGCTGGCGGAGGTTCTTTTCCAGATCTTCGTCAGCCGCGGCGGCCGGGATCAAGCCGGCGTAATTGCGACCGACCATGTTCAGGAGCCGGTTGACAAGGTTGCCGAGGTTATTGCCGAGATCGGCCTTGTAGCGGTTTTCGAAAGTTATCGTCGAGAAGTCGGCGTCTTGGCCGACGACCATCTCGCGGCAGAGGTAGAAGCGGAAGGCGTCGGCGCCATGTGAAGCAGCGAAACCGAGCGTGTTGGTGGCGTTACCGGAGCTCTTCGAGGCTTTCTGGTTGTTGACGGTCCACCAGCCGTGGACGAGCAGCTGGCGTGGGGGCTCGATGCCGAGGGCCTTGAGCATGCAGGGCCAGTAGACGGCATGAGGCGGCGAGAGGATGTCTTTGCCGATGACATGGACGTCGGCGGGCCAGAGGCCTTTGTCCGCGACGGCCGAGTAGTAATTGGTCAGCGCATCGAACCAGACATAGGTCACGAACGACGTGTCGAAGGGAAGCTCGATGCCCCAGGTCAGGCGGGACTTCGGACGCGAGATGCAGAGGTCGTTCATCGGTTCCTTGAGGAACTCCAGGACCTGGTTCTGGCGGAAGCGGGGAGTGATGAAATCCGGATGCGACTTGAGGTGCTCGACGAGCCACGGCTGGAACTGCGAAAGCTTGAAATAGTAGTTCTCTTCGGTCGTCTGGGTGACTTCGCCGTAGATCTCGGGCCAGGAGCCGTCCTCGGCCCGATCCTTGTCGGTCAGGAACTGTTCCTGACGGGTGGAGTACCAGTCGGTCTTCTGGCCTTTGTAGATTAGGCCTTGATCGAAGAGCGTCTGCAGGAACTGCTGCACGACCTTCTTGTGACGCGGCTCGGTCGTCCGGATATAGTCGTCGTGGGAGATGTTCAGGTCGCCGAGCATGCCCTTGAAGACCGCGGCGATCTCATCGACGAGGACCTGGGGTTCGACGCCGCGCTTGAGGGCGGTCTGCTGGACCTTCTGGCCATGTTCATCTAGTCCGGTGAGGAAGTGCACCTTGCGGCCGCTCATCCGCATGTGGCGCGAGATCACGTCGGAGAGGACTTTTTCATAGGCATGCCCCAGGTGCGGCGAGCCGTTGGCGTAGTCGATGGCTGTGGTGATATAGAACGAACTGGGCATGAAAAGGTACCCTAGGAATAGGGCACGGAAACGGCCTAGGACAACCCCGAAGGGTGGACGGACGAGGAAACCGACCTCAGACCGCGTCTCCGGCCCGCACGACGTGGGGCTGGTAGGCGATTTCGAAGGCGTAGGTCATGCCGGCTCGCAGGGGCATCGACTTGTCGCGCTGGAGGGTCTGGTAGAAGTGGACCTTGCCCCAGCAGGTGCGGTGCTTGGGGTTGTCGCTCACGACCTTGGTCTCGGCCCAGGTGGAGTGGAAGTCGTCCTTGATCACTTCGCAGCGATGGGATTCGGCGCCGAGCACTAGGGCGTTGCCCGGAGTCATGCGCGAATGGGTCGTGGCGATCGGGAGGACGAGGCGGAATTCCTCGAGCATGACCGCAGACTTGGCGGTGAGGATGTAGCGGGCGACGATACGGCCGCCGGTGAACTCCCAATCCACTTTCAAAGAGGCGATGTTGGCGGAGAGCTTCTCGTCGCGATCGATCAGGTCAGGCTGATCGTAGCGGAAGTGGTAGGTGCCGGCCTTGGTGCCCATGGCGACCTGGGCGTTCTTACCGTAGAACGACGGCGTGTAAACTTTGCCGGCGATCGTGAACTCAGGGATGAAAGGGCTGGTCTGGTGGTTGGACGGCCAGTCGAAGACCCCGGGCATGTGCGGGAAGGCCAGCGAGTCGGAGAACCGATGGGAACCGGAGGAGACCAACGGGAGGATGACATGCAGGCCAGAGGCGGGATCCTGATAGGACAGCAGGCCCTGCTCCTTGCGCGGGGACTTGTCGAAGGAGAAGAAGCGGCAGACCGCAAGGCGGCTGGCGGGTTTGACGACGTCCATGGCGCCGCCGATCGTCTTGGCCAGGCGCGACCACTGCGAGAGGTAGCGGGCGGCGTCGAAGTTGGCCATGCGGGTCGTATGGCCCGGGATGGTATCGCGTTCGGCGTCACGGACGATGATCAGGCCATGTTCGGCGTCGAAGAACGTCGTGAAGAAGTTGGCGTAGAGTCGGCGGACGAGGTCGCGCGCGAGGGTTTCCTTGTCGACCGGCACCCAGCGGTCGCGCAGCGCCTGCAGGAGCAGGGTGATGCAGTGCATCTGCCCGTAGGCGCCGATGCCGCGACCGTAGCACCAGCCGAGACCGTCTTCCCGGACCGTGTCCATGATGACGCGAATGTATTTCTCGGCCAAAGCGCGCAGCTTCGGGAGCTTGGAGTCGCGCAGCTGGATGTTGGCGTGGAGCTGGAGCGACTGGCGGATGAAGATCAGCGAGACGACGCCGTAGAGATCGAAGGCGCCGCCGAAGTTATCGGCATGGGCGGCCTTGGAGGCTTCGTCATGGAAACCGCCCGTAGAAGAGGCGGCGATACGGTCCATGAAACGGTCGACCAGCGGGCCGGTCTCATCCTTCTTGGTCAGGCCGAAGGAAAAGCGGCAGACGGCCTTGGCGATGTCGAAGGCTTGGACGTGGTCGTGATGGTCATGTTCGACGGCGAGACGTTCGTCGATCAGCGTCCGGGTGGGTTCGTCGAGGATTTCCCAGACCGGATTACGTTCGCGGGTCGGGCCGAAGGCGAGGAGGCCGAGGCAGGCGAAGGCCATGCCGTTGTCGGAGCCTTTGCTGACGCGGACCTGGGCGGTGATCGTCCGGGCCACGATCTCGGCGATGTTCTGCCGGTCGAGGTGGAGCTCTCCGGTGGCGCGGAAGTATTCGCCGAAGGCCAGGGCGGCATGGCCGGGTTCATCCGCCCGGGAGGTTTCCCCGGCGACCGGCACGACAGTGCCGTCGGCAGCGAGGGAATTGATGTTGAGTTTGAGGAGGGCCTTGGTCTGGTCCAGGCACTGGCTCGCGAAATTCTGCATGCGAAAGGTTTGGATTGGGGGCGGGGGGTCCCTCAGTCAATGCCTCATCGTAAAAATTTCGTAATTCCGACGCCGGCCAGCCCAGCTCATAAGCAAGGGAAGGCCCGTCTTTATGCCTCGAAGTCGACTTCGACGGGGCAACGGGATAGTCGCGTCAGGAGCGCGCCATGGGCCTTCAGCGGCCACCAGCGATACAGATGGATGTCGATGGGCTTCCAGAGGCCTACCCAGCCGCAGATGGTCAGGCCTTCGCGCATGAAATCGGACCAGCTGGCACCGGTCGGGATCAGGTTCCGGAGGACCAAGGTCGCGGCCAGGAAGAGCGCGCCGATCAGCAGGGCGGTGCGACCCTCCCGGAAGAGTTCGCCAAGGTCATGGCGGGCGATCCGGGCCCGGTATTCGAAATAGTGCTGGAGCGACTCGCGGACCAGGCGCTCGGCCTCCGCATCGGCCGGCTGGCGGAGCACGACCTTAATGCGCAGGTCCGAATCCCGTTCATGTTCCCGGGCCCAGCTCAGGATGAATTCTTCGGCATCATGGTCCAGGTCGCGCTCATGGAAAGGCGAAGGGTCCATGGTATTGAACAGCTGACCGACGTTATTGAGGCGGAGTTCGATCAGGCCGGAGGGGCGGTTTTGCATGTTCAGAGGGGGAGGGGCTTGCCGAGCGCGGCTTCGAAAAACCGGGCGCGTTTCGCCCGCATCTCGTTGGATTCGCCGGCGCCGTGGTTGGCGCCCGGCACGACGTGGAACTCGATCTGGTCCTTCTTGCCGGCCGCGAGCAGCGCATCACGGAAATCATAGCTGCACTTCACGTCGACGTTGGTGTCGGACTCGCCGACGGACAGGAACAGGCGTCCCTTGAGGTTGGCCGCGTAGCGGGCACAAGAGTTCTCCTCGTACCAGGGCCCGACCGGGTAGCCGAGCCACTGCTCGTTCCACCAAAGCTTATCGATGCGGTTGTCGTAGCAACCGCAGTCGGCGGCGCCGGCCTTGTAGAATTCGCCATGCAAAAGCACGGCATGAGCGGTGTTCTGACCGCCGGCGGAACCCCCGTAGATACCGACGCGCGCCAGGTCCATGTTCGGCTCGGTCTTGGCAAGCGACTTCATCCAGGCGATACGATCCGGGAAGCCGCCGTCCTTGAGGTTACGCCAGCTGGCCTGATGAAATTCCTTACCTCGGTGATTCGTACCGCGCCCGTCTAGCTGGACCACGTAGAAGCCGAGCATGGACAGTTCGCGATGGGTCCGGTTCCACCAGTTGAACGATCGGGGTGCGAACGAGCCGTGCGGTCCGGCGTAGATGTTCTCGATGACCGGGTACTTCTTCTTCGGGTCGAACGGATGCGGCCGGGTGACGACGCCCCAGATGTCGAACTTACCCTCGCGGTCCTTGGCGACGAACGGCCTCGTCTGCGACCAGCCGACTTTCTTGAGCGGGGTGACATCGGCTTCGCCGAGCTTGGCGATCGCCCGACCGTCCGCCGCGCTACGTAGCGTGTAGGTCGGCGCTTGATCGACCCGCGACGCGACGTCGATCAGCGTCCGGCGGTCGGGTGAGAAGGTCACTTCGTGGTTGCCGTCGGATGGCGTCAGGTCGACGAAGGTCCGGTCAGGGCCGACCGTGCAGATATGTTGATGATAGGGGTTCTCGCCTGGGACGCGACCTAGGGCGACGAAGGTGATCGTGCCGGCCTTCTCGTCGACCTTGAGCACTTCCTTCATGACCCAGGCGCCGTCGGTGACGGCGTCCAGCGTCTTGCCGGTCCGGAGGTCCACCGAATAGAGATGCAGCCAGCCGGTCCGCTCGGACAGCCAGAGCGCACGGCTTTCGTCCAGGTCGTAGCGATAGCGGGTCGCGAACGAGTAGACGAACTTCGGATCTTCCTCGGTGAGCAAGCGACGCCAGTTCCGGCGGTCGACATCATATTCGACGATGCCGTGCCCGGTGAATCCGCGCCGGATGAACTCGGAAAGCAGGCGCTTCGAATCGGACGACCAATCGAGGCGTTCGGTGGAGTAAGTCTTCGGCAGGACATCCGCCGAAGGACAACTGCTCGTCTTGCCGTCGACCGAGAAGATCCAAGGACGGCGCTCCGTCCGATCGTCGCCGGGCTTGTCGTAGGAGATCGATTTCTTGGTCTGTTTGACCGAATCAGTCACGAGGTATTGACGTACGGGGACGGAGCGCTCGCGCCAAAGCGCGAAGTGGCGGCCGTCCGGCGACCAGTGGACGGGGCCGACATAGGCGTCTTTTCCTTCGATGCCATCCTGCGTGAGCTTGGTCTCGACGTTGCCTTTTCTGAGGTCGATGAGGACCACGTTGCCGGCGCGGATTTCCGCCTTGAGGTCGCCGTTCGGTGATTCAGCGTGGACCTTCGACGACGACAGTCGTTTGGACTCGCCCGGGCCTCTGCCGGTTTTCTCGGGAGCCGGTGCTGCGATCTTGGGACCAGGCTGGCTCGGGGTCAGGCTTTGGTTGGCTTCCACGATCCAAGCCTGGGTGTTGGATTCCAGACGGACTCGGGTGTCCTCAAGCGGAATCACCCGCGTGAACGGCCATTTCTTGGCCGTCACCCGGGTCTTCGTCTGTTCAGAAAGGGCCGCCGCGACCTTCTCATGGTCGAACGCCGGACGGATCATGCCGGTGGCGCAGTCGACGAGATTCCAAGCCAGGCCGCCGTTCTCTTTCCAAGCGTAGGCCATGAGACGCCCGGACACGGACCAGCGGACGTTCTCGGGGCGCGACATCTGCGCCGGCCAATACCACGCATCATACTGTTTCTGCCATTCAGCCGTCAGGTTGGTCTGGGCGATGGCCGCCAAGGGCGCCAGCAGCAGGAGACGGAGCAGCATGTGCCCAGTTGATGCCCAACCACCCGCTGACTCAACCACGCATCGACTATTTCTTGGCCTTTACCGGCTTGGCCTTGCCCGGCTTAGGCTTCAACCCGGACAGGTAGGCGACGACGTCACGGATTTCCGACGGGGTCAGGGTACCCAGCATCGGGGGCATGACCGAGATGGGCGGGGTACGCGATACGATGGTCTTTACGTCGACCTTCTGCGTCTTTCCGTCCGGTAACCGGAGGTCGACGGACTTGGCGTTCTCCTTGATAACGCTGCCGGCAAAGCTGGCGCCATCATTGAGGACGATGGTCTCGATGCCGAAGCCGGCGACGATCTTGGCGGAAGGTTCCACGAGCGACTCGGCGATCTCTTCCTTGGTACGTTGCGCGCCGACCGTTCGGAGCGTCGGACCGACTTCGCTGCCTTCGTCGGACTCGATGCGATGGCAGGCGATGCAGTTGGCGCCGAGGTGTCCGTTGACGATGGCCTTGCCGCGCGTGACGTCGCCGCCGTCAGTAAGCAGCTCGTAGGGGGTTTCGGGATTGGCCATCTTGAGGCTGCCCTTGTTTCCTGGGCTGAGATATTTCTTCAGCGCGGCGACGACGACGGCGTCGGCGGATTCTTTCGCAAGATCGAAGACGTCCAGCTTGAGTCCGGCATCAAGCTTGCGGGTGACAAGGCGATCGACGAGTTCCTGGAGGAGCCTGACCGAGACGGTGTCCTTGCGACCGCGCAGCGCTGCGACGACTGCCTGCTTCTCCGGGACTTTCGCCGACTTTGAATCGATGATCATGCGGGCGACCTCGAGGGCGACGGTGGTATCGCGTACGAATAACTGGCCGATGGCTTCGATGCGGACTTCGGACGGATTGCCTTCGCCCGCGGCATTACGCAGGGTGCGGATGATGGCCTCGGGTTGATCCTTCTTGTGCGAAAGCAGCCGCAAGGTCTGCAGGCGGACGCCCGGGGCTGCCTTAAGGTCTTCGGCCAGCGCCAGAAGCACGGGGAAAGGGATGTCTAATTCGTATTTTACCAACAGGCCAAGGGCAACGGTACGTTCCTCGGGTTTCTGGATGGCCAGTAGCTCGTCCTGACGGGCACGCAGGACGCCCGCGATCGAAGCCATGGGTCGGGCGGGGTATTTTTTCGCGACACCATCCACCAGGTCCAACTCCGGGGGCTGGTCAAACGAGAGGATAGCCTTGAGCGCTTCGGTGCGAAGCGGAGTCCCGGCCGGCTGTCGGAGCGTCCAGTCAAGCAGCCGTTTCAGGGAGGCCAGGTCACCTTGGCGAAGGTTCGCGTTTAGGGCGCGGCGGGCGGCGTGGAGGGGCAGGGCCTGGACGCCGAAGGACTGCGCAAGTTCTTCTTGGACCGAGGCGATGCCTTCGTCGTCATGGATGGCCCGAGCGGCTTCGAGCACGACATCCGGGTGCGCGTGCGAGAGGAGCTTGGCCAAAAGCGGGGAGCGTTGTCGGACCAAGGCGAGCGTGGCGAAAACGGCTTCGGCACCGGAATTGGCCTGGGCAGCGGAAAGGAGTTCGGTCGACGCCTGGGTTCCGGCCAACCCGCTCACGAGACCATGGCGGAGCCAAGGGAGGCGGAGTTCGGTTTCGGCGTCGCGCAGGAATGTTGTGAAAGGGACTTTGCCGCCTAACTTCGCTAGGGTCATGCCGGCTTGGGTGCGGACGCGCATATCTGCCTGCGCGAGTTGTGCGGCGACCTTATCCGTCAGGGCTTGGCTGAACTTGGCTTCGCTGAGCACCTTGAGCGCTTGGACGCGAATCTCGCTGTCGGCGTCGTCAAGCAAACCCAAGGCCGGGGTGATATCGTCGACTTGGCCTTGGCGGACGCCCATGCCGTATCCCCAGATCGCATGGATGCGGGCGAGGCGCTTGGAGTCCGGCTTCAGCGCCAGCGCGAGCATGTCCTGCGAGGCTCCCAGCCGATGGAGACGGATCGAAGCGTTCACTCGCACGCGCTGATCGCGATGGCCGAGATGATTCAGAAGTTCATCCCGGGGGATGGAGGCCGAAAAGGGCTTGGAAAGTATTTGCTCGGAGGTCTTGTCGAGGTTCGGGGCCACGTCGAAGCGCCAGACCGCGCCTTTGGCGTCGAGCGGGTAGCCGCCGATCCAGTCGGCGAAGTAGGCTCGTCCATCAGGCGCCCATGACATCCCGATACCCATGATACCGGTGCTGATCGTCCGGAGGTTAGTCAGCCGGAACGAATCCTTGTCCGGCTCCAGGGTGAAGGCGTCCATCTTGCCCTTTGGGAACTGGTCGAGGAAGAAGCATCCGCGTAATTCGCCATCAAGGGCGTGTCCTGGTTCATGCAGGAAACCAGCTGGTCCGTCCGAATAGTTGGCGATGGGCGGAAGAATCGAGAGGGCTTGGTCGGGGGCCCCGTTCGGAAGCCATCGGTTCTCCCGCATCCATCGGCTATCGGTCTTCTGGTATTGGTGCTGGTTGCGCCAGCCGGAGTCTGATCCTTCCAGCAGGTACATCAACCGCTCACGCTCCTTCGGCTGGTCGGCGTCGTTGTCGACCCCGATAACGTTGCCGAAATCATCGAAGGCGATTTCCTGGGTGTTGCGGATGCCGCGGGCGAAGACTTCGAAGCGGGTGCCGTCCGGTTCGCAACGCAGGACGCAGCCTTCGTGGGGAAAGGGGAAACGGCGACCTTCCTTGCTCGTGACATTCGCGCCTTTGTCTCCCACCGTCCAATAGATGCGACCATCGGGGCCAAGGCGGAGTCCGTGCATGTCGTGACCAGCGTAGGCGATGTGTCCGCCGAATCCCGTGGCGATGAGCTCCTTCACGTCGGCGACGCCATCACCATCGTTATCCTTGAGTCGCCAGACGTCAGGAATGGCCGTGATATAGACCCAGCCGTCGAAATAGAGCACGCCGCCCGCGATGCCGGAGACCGGCGTGTTGAAGCCCTCGGCGAAGACGGTCATCTTGTCGGCGACGCCATCCCGATCCGTGTCGGTGAGCTTGTAGATGCGTTCCTGGTGGAAAGTGAGGTCCTTCCAGTCGATCGAGCCGTCCTTATTGTGATCCTTAAGCCCGCCACGGGAGATCTTCATTTTGCCAGGAGCTAGTTCGCGTCGGAAGAACGCCAGCTTTTCCGCCGGAGATGTGAGCGCGACGTCGTCGGGGATCCAGACCATGTGCTCGCGGATATCGAGGTCGCCGACCTTACGCCGGGTGGTCGAAGCCACGTAGGCGTTCCCGGCCTCGTCGAAAGTCACCGACGTAGGATCAGGGACGTTGAGGTCACCCGACCACTTGAACGGCTTCAGCTCTTCGCCCAAGCCGACGCTGGCAAGCAAGAGCAGGGCGAGGGAAGCTAAGCGCATCGGTTTAGCCGACGAGGACGAGGTACAGTTCCTTCGGGCCGTGAGCACCGAGCACCAGGATGCGCTCGATGTCACCGGTGCGGCTCGGACCCGTGATGAACGAGAGCATGCTCGGCATCTGGTCGCCGTGGCGGGCCTTGGCCAGCGCCAAGGCGGAACCAAGGTCAGGGACTACCTGTGAGGCTTCGGCCACCACCACGTGGACATGCGGCAGGATGGAAAGTGCGCGGCCGCCGGAGCTGGCACTGGAGACGAGGATCGCTCCGAGCTGGGCGACGATGGACTCGCAGGTCGTGATGCCTGCGTCACAGCCTTCGAGGCGCTGCTTCTCGAAGGAGGTGTCAGCTTCCCAGGTCTCGCATGGGAGGGCGGCGGCGACGGGGCGGAGTAAGGGATGGCCGTGATAGGCGACTTTCTTCCAGTTCTTCGCCGCGGAAAGCTCGGCGACGGCTTTGGCGGCCGAGGCGTGGTCAGGCACGCGGATGAGCACGGCCTTCAGCTTAGCGAGCTGCTCGGCGAGGATGGACAGGCTGGCGTCGGCGGTCTCGCCGCCATCAGGCAACCATGGTTTGGCCACTGAGGAGGTGCTGCCTGGCTTGGGCTCGCCTTTCAGGTGAGGCTTAGGGGCCTTGACCTTAAGCGCTTCGCGGATGCGGGCGAAAATATCGGAGCGGGCGTCAGACATTTTGGTTCTTCCACTGGTCGCGGAAGGATTGGGCGGGGGCCTTGGGGAGGTCGCGGGTCTTCATCCAGGCTCCCATGTAAGGCAGGGGGAGTTTCTGGAGCAGCGGCAGGGTGGCGCGGAAGATGCGACCACCGGTGGCGAAGAGCCACGGACGCTTGATCACGAAGTTGAACCCGTGGTGGAAGACCTGATCAAACAGCGTCGGCGACTCCTTGGCGGCGTTGCGACGGTTATGCAGGAGGTGGTGATGCAGGTCGATACGCACCGGGCAGGCGTCGGTGCAGGCGCCGCACAGCGAAGAAGCTCCCGACAGGTGGTTCCACTGCTTCAGGCCGCGGAGGTGAGGCGTGATCACCGAGCCGATGGGGCCCTGGTAGGTCGTGCCGTAGGCCAGGCCGCCGATGTTCTTGAAGATCGGACAGACGTTGAGGCAGGCGCCGCAGCGGATGCAATGGAGCGCGTCGCGTTGCTCGGGATCTGCGAGCAGGCGGGTGCGGGCGTTGTCGAGGAGGACGATGTGGAACTGCTCGGGGCCGTCGCATTCGCCTTTCTTGCGGGGGCCGGAGTAGAGCGTGTTATAGCACGTCATCGGCTGGCCGGCGCCGGCGGTGGCCAGCATCGGTAATAGCACGGAGAGGTCGTCGAGATGGTTCACGACCTTCTCGATGCCCGAAAGCGCGATATGGATGCGAGGCAGGGCGGCCGTGAGGCGCGCGTTGCCTTCGTTCTCGGTGATCGAAATCTGGCCGGTCTCAGCCACGAGGAAGTTGGCGCCGGTGATGCCGATGTCGGCGTCGACGTAAAGTTGGCGCAGGTGGCGACGGGCGATCATCGTCAGCTCCTCCGGGCTGTCGGTGGGCGCGGTGCCGAGGTGCTTGGTGAAGAGTTCGCTGATGGCCTCGCGCTTCACGTGCATGCACGGGAAGACGAAGTGGTAGGGCGCTTCGCCGCGGAGCTGCTGGATGAACTCACCGAGGTCGCTCTCGACCACGCCGTAGCCGGCCTTCTCGAGGGCGTCGTTCAGGTGGATCTCCTCGGAAGTCATGCACTTCGACTTCACGATGGCCTTGGCTTTGTTGTCCTCGGCGATTTTCAGGATGATGGCACGGGCTTCGGCGGCGTCGCGGGCCCAGTGGACCACGCCGCCGTTGCGTTCGAAGTTGGTGACGAACTTCTCGAGGACGTTGGCGAGGTCGTTGACCGCACTCCACTTCGCGAGCGAAGCGGCGTCACGGGCGCGTTCCCAGTCGCGATAACGCGCCTTCTGGAGGTCGCGGTTGACGTAGTAGCCTCCGAGCGCCTTGCGGATGAAGGCGCGCTGGTCGCCGTCGGCGGCGTTGACGGTGGCGTCCTTGAGGAAGATGGCCTTGGAGTCGGACATGGTCAGGCGTCGTTGGCCAGGACTTCGGCGATGTGCAGCGGCAGGATCGGCTTGCCCTCGCGGGAGAGCCAGCCGCCGATCTGCAGGAGACAGGAGGGGTCGGAAGAGACGACGTAGTCGGCGCCGGTCCGGGCAAGGGCGCCGCCTTTGACCTGGACCATCGCGGTCGAGATCATCGGGAACTTGGCGGAGAAGAGACCGCCGAAACCGCAGCAGGTCTCGCCTTCCTCGGACTCGATGAGCTCGAGTCCCTTGACCGCGCGGAGCAGCTGACGGGGTTCTTCCTTGAGGCGCAGCTCACGCAGGGCGTGGCAGCCGTCATGGTAGGTGACCTTCTTGGCGAACTTCGCGCCGACGTCGGTGACGCCGAGCTTCTTCACCAGAAACTCGGAGAATTCGAACGTGCGCGCAGCCAGGTCGTCGGCTTCGGCGGCGTGCGGCGTGCCCTTGAGCAGTTCCGGGTAGAACTGACGCATCATCGCGACGCAGGAACCCGAAGGACCCACGACGACTTCGGCGCCGCGGAAGACGCCGAGCGCACGGATGGCCGCCTCGCGGGCGACGTCCCACTGGCCGGAATTGAACGAAGGCTGGCCGCAGCAGGTCTGGGCCGAACGGAACTCCACCTCGTGGCCGAGGCGCTTCAATACCTTGGCCGTCGCCAGGCCGACCTGAGGGGTCAGCTGGTCGACGAAGCAAGGGACGAAGAGGGAGACGCGCACAGGATTAGCGCAGGAAGGCCTCGTGGAGGCCGCCGTCGACGGTGATGACCTGTCCGGTCGTCTTGCTGAGGCGATTGGTCACGAGGAGGAAGTAGGCTTCGGCCTGGTCGGCGGGGGTGATGGGGTTCTTGGTCAGGGTGCGATCGGCGTAG
>CAIXQT010000269.1 GCA_903921665.1 uncultured Opitutia bacterium | reverse complement strand
GTTGTTGGAGGCCTTCGCCTTGGTGCGGGTCGGGAAGCCCTTGGCGAGCTGGCCCCACGGGGACTTGAGGTGCTGACGACCGCCGCCACCCTTCTTCTTACCACCGCCACCACCGTTCGGGTGATCGACAGGGTTCATGGACATACCGCGCTGACGAGGGCGGATGCCCTTCCAGCGGCTGCGACCGGCCTTACCGAGGCTGGCGTTATGGTGGTCGACGTTGCCGACGATGCCCACGGTGGCGCGGCAATCGGCGTTAAGGTAGCGCTGTTCACCGGAAGGCATGCGCAGGATGGCGCGGTCGTCTTCGATGCCGAGCAGCTGGGCGAAGCCGCCGGCGGAGCGGGCGAGCTGGCCGCCCTTGCCTGGGCCGATTTCGATGCAGTGGATGAAGGTGGCCGGAGGGATCAGGCGCAGCGGCAGGGAAAGGCCCGGAGTGAGCTGTTCCTGGGCGGTGTTGGTGCTGACGACCTTGTCGCCGACCTTCAGGCCATCCGGAGCGAGGATGTAGTTCTGGGTCTTGTCGGCGTACTCGATCAGGGCCAGGTGCGAAGTGCGGTTCGGATCGTACTCGATGCGAATGACGGTGGCAGGCTGGTCAAGGCGGTCACGACGGAAGTCGATCGTGCGGTAGAGTCGCTTGTGACCTCCGCCACGACGACGGGAGGTGATGCGGCCGTAGCAATTACGGCCCATGGCACGGTGGTTGCTTTCCGTGAGAGCGGGCACCGGGCGGCCGGCGTGCAGACCCTCGGTCTTCACGCGAACGAGGAAGCGCGTGCCGGGGGTGATGGGGCGATGGGTGATGATGGGCATGGCTGTTGCTGCTCCGAGATTAGGCGAGGGAGATGACGTCGCCCTTCTTCAGGGTGACGATGGCGCGACGAGAGTTCGTCTCGGTGTAGATCGAGCCTCCGGAGAGACGGCTGCGGCGCAGCTTGCCCTTGCGGATGAGGATGTTGATCTTCTCGACGGTCACCTTGAAGGAGGCCTCGACGGCCTTCTTGATCTGAGCGCGATCGGCGCCAGGGAAGACCTCGAAGACGTACTTGTTGGCTTCGGCGAGGCCGGAGGCCTTTTCCGTGAGGATCGGGCGGCTGATGATTTCAGAAGCGGGCTTCATGGGATAGCGGTCTTAGTTTTTGGCGCGCTCGAGGACCTTGTTGAGGCCATCCACCGAAATCAGGATGCGCGGGGTGCGCACGAGATCGAGAGCGTTGAGGTTGGAGGAGTTGGAGAAGACCGCGCGGCTCAGGTTGCGGCTGGCGCGGACCACGTTGTCGGACCAGGCGGTGTCGACGACAAGGAGGCGCTTGCCGGCCGGGCTCACGTTGGTAAGCACCTTGGCGAAGAGCTTGGTCTTGGGCTGGGCGACTTCGAACTTCTCGATGACCGAGATGCCGCCGTCGGCAGCGAGCTCGAAAAGCGCGCGGGCGAGGGCGATCTTCTTAGCCTGTGCGGTGATGGTCTTGGACCAGTCGCGCGGGCGAGGGCCGAATACGACGCCACCCTTGAACATCTGGGGGGCGCGCTTGTCGCCGTGACGGGAACCGCCGGAACCCTTCTGCGGCAGGACCTTCTTACCAGAACCGGCGACTTCGCCGTAATCCTTGGTCTTGGAGGTGCCCTGACGCTTGTTGGCCTGGTAGGAGACGATCACCTGCTTGAGCAGGGCGACGCCCTTGGAGCCTTCGAAGGAGGGAATGTCGAATTCCTTTTCGGTGAAGGCGGAGCCGTCGGACTTGTAAACTTTGAGCTTCATATCGCTGAGATGCTAGGTGGGTTACTTGGCGGCGATGGCCTTCTTGGCCGGACGCACGAGGACGACCTCACCGTTGGCGCCGGGGAAGCTGCCCTTGATGAGGAGGAGGTTCTTTTCCGCGAGGACCTGGACGACGCGGAGATTCTGGACGGTGCGCTGCACGGAGCCCATGTGGCCGGGCATTTTCTTACCCTTGAAGACGTGGCCGGGAGTCTGGCGCATGCCGATCGAGCCGATTCGGCGATGCATCATGTGACCGTGGGAGTCAGGCTGACCGTCCATGTTGTAGCGCTTGACGACGCCCTGGAAGCCGCGGCCCTTGACGGTGCCGATGACGTCGACCATCTCGCCGGCGGTGAACTTCTCGACGGTGATGACGTCGCCGACCTTGGCCTGCGTGGCGCCGG
>CAIXQT010000268.1 GCA_903921665.1 uncultured Opitutia bacterium | reverse complement strand
GTCGTGATGGTGCCGGGCTTGGCGGCGGGTTCGGACGAGGCCCCGATCACGGAGAGCGGAGGGAGTTCCGCGTGGGCGGACTCCAGCTTGGCTTCGTTGAGGCGGGGTGCGGGGGTGCGGACTTCATTGGCGCCTGCGTCCGCGGCGGGCTGGTGGGCGGAGACTGGCTCCTGGCCCTGGGTTTCTTCTTGGCTCATGTTGCTTATGTTGGGGCGGCCTTCGTTGTGGCCGACCGGATGATGCGGCCGCTCCGTTGTGGAGTGGCGACGCGGTTTGTCGGACCCTTGGTGACGGAGGACGAACCTCCTTGGGGTGCCGAAATGGTACGGGAGCGACTCCCGGAAGGAATGTGAATAATTATCCCCTCCGGCTTAACAACAAGAAAGTCCCTCAGCGGGCCTCTTCTGTGAACCTTTGTTCACGAATCAGCACGATCTTGACGGTTCCTTGGTAAGAAAGGGTCTCTTCGACCTTAAGGCGGAGACGGCGGGCGAGTTCGGTGGCGCCGAAGTCATCGACCTTACCGGGGTCGACGATGACCCGGAGCTCGCGGCCGGATTGGAAGGCGTAGGCTTCGCGAACGCCGTCGAAGGAGTGGGCCACCTCTTCCAGGAGGCGGACGCGTTGGGCGTAGGACTCGAGGGTCGAAGAGCGGGCGCCGGGGCGGGAGCCGGAGGCCGCGTCGGCGATCATGACCAGCGGAGCGTAAAGGCTCTCGGCTTCGACTTCGCGGTGGTGGGCGGCGACGGCGTTGACGACGCGCAGGTCCTCGCCGAGGCGGCGGAGGAGGGCGGCGCCGGCGAGGGCGTGGCTGCTGCCGGCTTCGGCTTCGATCGCCTTGCCGAGGTCATGGAGGAGCCCGGCGCGTTTCGCCGGGATCGGATCGATGCCGATCTCCGCCGCGAGCATCGCGCAAAGCTGCGCGACTTCGATGGAGTGGGAGAGCGTGTTCTGGTTGGCCGAGAGGCGGAAGTGCAGGCGACCGAGGAGTTCTTCGACGGAGGCGTCCATCGGCGGGAGGCCAAGGTCGCGGACCGCGTCGCGGCCGAGTCGGCGGGCGTGTTTCACCACTTCGTCGGCGGCGGTGCGGACGCTCTCTTCGATGAGTCCGGGCGAGATGCGGCCGTCCTTCACGATGCGTTCGAGCGCGATGCGCGCGATCTCTCGGCGGACCGGATCGAAGCAGGAAACCATCGCTAATCCGGGGGTTTCGTCGATGAGCAGCGTCGCGCCCGTGGATTGTTCGAACGTGCGGATGTTGCGGCCTTCGCGGCCGATCAGGCGGCCCTTCATGTCCTCGTTGGGGAGCGAGACCGAGAGCGCCGTCGCATCCTGCGTCGTCGAGGTCGTCAGGCGCTGCATCGCCGAGAGCAGCGTGCGGCGCGCTTCGTCGTCGATGTCCTGTTCGACCTGGTCGAGCAGCCCGCGGCGGAGGTGCTGGGCCTCTTCGCCGTACTCTTCGCGGAGGTGGTCGAGGAGAAGCGCGCGCGCTTGTTCCGGGGTGACCTTGGCGAGGCTCTGGAGTTCGCGAAGCAGATGGTCGCGATGCCGGGCCGCTTCGCGGGAAAGTTCGGCGGCGGCCTCGGCTTCGATTTCGGCGGCGGCCTTCAGCCTGGCCGCCTCGTGTTTCTCGGTCTCGGCCTTGGCGTGAAGTTCGGCCGCCTCGACGGACGCCTCGCGGCGGGCGAGTTCGACTTCGGTGCGGAGGCGGGCGTCGCGGATGGCGCCCAGGGTGTTCTCGCGCCATTTGGCCACCGCATAGGCCACGATGGCTCCGGAGGAGAACGCCACGGCGGCGAGGATGCTTTGGTCGGCTGCCACAGGCATGTTCGTCGCGAAATCCGGAGGTCCGGGGGGATACCCTTGCGGATGAAGCCCCTGCCGCAAGCCCTTTCGGGAGGTTCGCCTTGCGTCTGGGCGGCAAACGGGGTTGCCTCCGGCATGTCCCAACACCTTGACGATGAGCGGTCTCCGGCCGCGGTCTGGTGGGATAATTTCGCCAATTTCGCTTGGCGGACGGATTGGACCCAGGTGGTCATCATCCTTTTCCTGAGCGGCCTGGGGGTCGTGGCGATCCAGTCGGCTGGCAGCGCCCGCGAATCGACTTTATATCGCTCTCAGATCGTCTTCGTCCTGCTCGGGTGGGTCGCTTATTGGGCGGTTTCCGCCCTCGATTACCGCGAGATCCAGCGTTACGCCCGCCGGGTCTACCTCCTCACGATCGCCCTTCTGGTGCCGGTCTCGCTGTGCGCGCTTCTGCACCGCGATCTTGGGTCGTTCATCCGGAGCATCAACGGGGCCCGCCGATGGATGGATTTCGGGCCGTTCTCCATCCAGCCCTCGGAATTCGCCAAGATCGGCGCGCTCGTTTTCTTGGCGGCGTTGCTGGCTCGCTCGCCCATCGGCTCCTTCCGGGCGACTTGGCGTACCGTCTTGTGGTGTCTCGCCATCGCGGCGGTCCCGTTTGTCTTGATTTTTGTGCAGCCAGACCTAGGTTCTGCGCTCATCTACCTGCCGCTCTCATTCATCCTGCTTTTCGTCGCCGGCCTGACTTACAGGTTCTTCCTGGTGGCTGGTGCGGCCGCCCTTTTGCTGGTCGGAGTGGTGGCGCTCGATATGCGGGAATACGCCGCTAAGATCGACCAGTACGCCAAGGCGAACCC
>CAIXQT010000267.1 GCA_903921665.1 uncultured Opitutia bacterium | reverse complement strand
GCTTCAACCAGTTCATCAAGGCGGGCGGCGGCATCATCGACCTCCAAGGCGCGAACACCTACACTGGCTTCACGCAGGTCAACGCCGGCGTGCGCAACATCGACAGCACGGCGTCGCTCCCCTCCGCATCCCATGTGATGCTCAACGGCGGTATGCTCGCCGCGCTGAATCGCGACATCACCATCACCAGCGATCTCACGATCCTCAACGCCGCTTCCGCGATCTCCGTGGGTTCGGCTTCGACGATCACCCAAGATGCCGCCAGCAACTTCGCTGGCCTCGTGCTCACGAAGACCGGCAATGGCACCCTCGTCCTCGGTGGCAACAACAGCTTCAGCGGCCTCACGGTCAACCGCGGTTACGTCAGCGTCTCCGCCAACGCCAACCTCGGCGACACGGTCACCAACGGCACCGTCACCCTTGGCACGGGCTTCGCCGGCCTCGCGCTCAGCCCGTATCCGGGCGTCCTGCGCGTCACCGACAGCTTCACGACCAACCGCGTCTTCACCAATAGCTCGGCCACTTCGCCCGGCGCGATCGACATCGCCGCGGGTAAGACCTTGCTCCTCACGAGCGCGGGCGCGCTGACGAACGTCGCCTCTTCCACCAACGCCCTGAGCAAGACCGGCAACGGCACGCTCGCGCTCAACGCCCTCGCGACCTACTCGCTCTTCAGCCTCGACCAAGGTACGCTGCTGCTCACCGGTGGCGCCAACTCCCTCCCGACGGCGGCCGCGAGCACGACGAACCTCAACGGAGGAAAGCTCCAGCTCACGACCCCTTCGGCCACGGCTGTCACCTTCGGCAGCGCGGCGAACAGCACCTTCGCTTACCAGGGCGGCGCCCACGTGCTGCTCGGCGGCTTCACCGGCGGCCAGTCCACCTTGACCGCGCTGACCGTGACCCGCCCGGCGGGCACGAACGGCACGCTCGTCCTCGACATCGCCTCCGGCTTCACCCTCGGCACCAATGGTGCGAACGGCGTCCGCGTCACGACGACCAACATCGGCGTGGCGGGTACGAATACCGCCATCGCCTCGGCGATGACCAACGGGATCCTGGTCCCTTCGATCGTCACCGTGACCAGCGACGGCACTCCGAACTTCGTCCGGGGTGAAGCTGCGAACGGCATCCTGCCTTACAACATGGCGGGCGCGGTCACGTCGATCGGCTCCGTCCTCCCGACGAGCATCGCCGATTTCACCCTCGGCCAGGCGATGTCCGCCGGCACGACGGCCTTCGCGGTCCGCACCAACGCGAACATTGCTTCGAGCAACGGTTCCTTCCTGCGTATCACCAGCATCGGAGCGCTCACCGCTTCCGGCGGCACGGGCGGCCTGCTCACCTACGGTACCCCGACCCTCAGCGCTCCGGTCCTCTTCGATCCGCGCGGTACGGTCGCGCTCCCAGGCGTCGTCTCCACGACGGCGGGCAGCACGACGGTCACCCTGTCCTCCGGCGGCACCGCCGGCCTCGTCGTCGGTATGCTCGTGACCGGTCCTGGAATCCCGCTGGGCGCGACGGTCGCCACGGCTCCTGGCGGCAATACCTTCACCCTCAGCACGGCCGCGCTCCAGACGCGCACCGGCGGCTCGGTGGTCGCGGGTTACACGACCGGCACGGCCTCCTCGGCCGAAGGCCTGATCTACGTCGGTGGCACCACCACGATGAGCGGTGGCGTCTTCGCTAACAATCTCACCAAGTTCGGCGCGGGCACCTTGTTCCTGCAGGGCAATGCCGCGGTCTACGGTAATTCCCAGACGGCGGGTATCAATGTCCAGGAGGGCACCCTGCAGGTCGATACGTCGACCCGCCTGGTGAACCTGGTCACGTCGCTCAATCTCGGCGGCGGTGCCGTGCTCGACCTCAACGGCGCCACGCTCGTCGCTGGATCGCTGAATAGCGCCAAGAACAACACCGCTGGCGTGATCGGCAACAGCAGCTCGACCGCCCATGGCGAACTCCGCCTCAACGGAACCGCTAACTCCTTCTTCTCCGGTCGCATCGTCGACGGAATCGGCGCCGGTACGCGCACCACCGGTCTCACCAAGACGGGCAACGGCACCCTGACGCTTACCGCCCCCGTGGCCGATGCGCCGGATGCCAGCAACAACTCGTTCTCGGGCGGCACCAATCTCTGGAGGGGTACCCTCATCGCCCAGACGCATTTCGCCCTCGG
>CAIXQT010000266.1 GCA_903921665.1 uncultured Opitutia bacterium | reverse complement strand
GGCGCGCCCTGGGGCTCGTCGCTGTACTTAGGCAGCGAGCGCGAGAACGTTGTCGTTCTCGAACGTGATGGTGTTTTTAGCAGTTATAGTGCTGTCCGTTGGATTTAAGAGGTTACGAACTACCCTCTGCATGCCGTCGCGATATCTTGGCGGGAATCGAATCCGGAACACCCCCGAAATGAGACGTCGGTCATTTGCGGGATCCGACTGAGAAGGAACGTCACTCATTATCCACGCATCTGCTGGGAAGTCAAGGGGGTGGGGCGGCGTAAGCCGCGATGGAGGATGGGGGATGAAGGATAGATGATAAAGGCGGGGTAAAGGGATGATTCTTGTCCCCTTGTCACCGTGCTCACTTGCCCCTGCGTCGGAATTTACTCTTTCCCCTTTCATGCCGCTTGGGATAGTCGGCTTTGTCCATGAATGTCTTCTCCGCCGACGTCGCGCTGGCCATCACCCGTCTCGGGCTGCTGATCCTGCTCGGCTGGTTCATGGCCCGCCAGGGGTGGGTCGGTGCGCATGCCCGTCAGCCGCTGATGCGGATGATCATCTGGGTCTTCTTCCCGGCGATGATCTTCTCCCGCGTGAGCGGCAATCCGCTCATCGCCTCTGGCTCGCAGGCGTTGCTTTATTTCGGCGCGGGCTTCCTGATGATCGTGACCGGCTACGCCGTCGCGACGTTGATCGGCGCTCTCAGCAAGGTGCCTGCCGGTTCGGCCCGCCGGACCTTTGCGTTTTCCGCCGGGGTCAATAATTTCGGCTATCTCGGCATCCCGGTCACCGCCGCCTTGTTCGACAACGACGTCATCGGGGTGCTGCTCGTGCATAACGTCGGGGTCGAGGCCGCGGTCTGGACGGTCGGTATCGCGATGCTCTCGGGCGAGTCCTTGCGCAAAGGGCTCAAGAAACTCTTCCAGCCGATGACGGTCGCGTTGTTCGTGGCGCTCGCGATCAACTTCGCGGGCTTCGGCAAGAGCGCCCCGATCGTCTTCGCGAGCGACCTCTGCCACGCTATCGGCGAATGCGCCATCCCGATCGGCACGCTGCTCACCGGCATCTATCTCCACGAGATCATCCAGGAGTTCCGGCTCGGTGCGGACGGGCCGGTCTCGTTCGGGGTGATGGCGGTGCGTTGGCTGGTCATGCCGTTGCTCGTGTTGTCGGCGGCCGCCTGTCTGGTGACGGACGCCTCCTTGCGCAAGGTGATGCTAGTCCAGGCTGCCATGCCCTGCGGGATCTTTACCTTCCTGATCGTCGAGATGTTCAAAGGGGAGGTCATGGTTTCCTTGCGTTGCTCGGTCATCACGATGCTTTGTTGCCCGCTGGTCACGCCGTTGTGGCTTTACCTAGGCGCCCGCTGGTTGCAGCTGGCTTGAGCGTCCTTTACTTGTGGGCGAAGCAGGGTAGTCTACAGGGGCTTTCCCGTGCGTCCGCCCCTCGTCATCCTGATGCTCTGCCTGGTGGGCTGCGCGACGTATGTCGACCGCGGTCCGCGGGTCCGGGTAGCCGTGGAGGAGGGCGATTACGAGACCGCCGCCACGGTGGCGCAGGATTTCGCCGCATCGGAGCCGAAGGACGCCTTGGTCTGGAATCTTGACGCGGCCTCCGCCTTACGCGCCCAGGGGAAGCTCAAGGAAAGCGCCCGCCTACTTGAGCAGGTCGAAGGTGCTTTCCGGGCAGAGGAAGAACGTCCGGGTTTCTCGGTCGGCGGAGCGACGCTCGCGGCTTTCTCCAATGGCTATGCCGAAGCCTACCGCCCGCGCCCGGCCGATCGCATCTATGCGTCGACCTATCAGGCCTTGAACCGGATGGAGATGGGCGACGTCAACGCGGCGCGCGTCTCCATGGCCCGTCTCCGCTTCGTGCAGCAGGCCTTCGGTTCGGGGCAGCTCTATGTGAAGCCCAAGGGCAAGGAGGAGAAGTACGACGTGACCAAGGCTTCGCAGGACGAGCGCACGAAGGAAGGCCTTGGCATGATCGAAGAGAATCTGGCGAGCCTGACGACGGAAGGCTCTTATGACGATGCGTTCAGCCATTGGCTCCAAGGGATGTTCTTCCTGCGCCTCGGCCAGGATCCGTCCGATCGCGAGAAGGGCCGCAAGGAGTTGCTGGCGGCTACCCAGCTCAACGGCGGCAACGATGCTTTCCGGCGTGACCTGAAGGATGCGGAAGGTCCGCCTGCCGAAGGGAAGGGCACGATCGTCTACGTCATCGCTGAGACGGGGATGTGCCCGGAGTGGTATCAGCAGCGGGTGGACATTCCTCTGTTCGTCGTCTCTTCGCGCGTGCCTTACGTCAGCGTCGCTTTGCCGGCCATCCGGCCTGCGGGATTGAATTACAATCTGAAGCTCAAATTAGACGCCAAGGAAGTCGCGCTCCCGCTGGCGAGCCGCCCCGACGCCCTGATCGCGAAGCACTTCGAGGCGGCCTTGCCGGCCATCAAGGCCCAGGCGTTCACCTCCGCCGCAGTGAAAGCCACGGCGAGCTACTTCATCAACAAATCCTCCGAAGAGGCCGCTAACCGCCAGAATTACGGGTCTGGGGCCGTGCTTTGGTCCATCGCCACCAAGGTCGGGACGGCGATTTACACGGTGGGTACCACCAAGGCGGACTTGCGTAACTGGTCGGCTCTCCCGGCCCGTTTCTCCGTGGCACGGCTGGACGCCCAGCCGGGTCAGAAGTTGACCATCCTAGGGCATCCGGAGGCCACGTTGACGCTGCCCGCGGGCAAGGTTCTGCTTGTAAGCCTCAAGTCCACGCAGGAAAATCAACCCATCGTCCTCCGCTGCACCCCTCTCGTCCCATGAAAAAAATCCTGCCTCTCCTCGCGCTCGGCCTCCTGACTGGTTGCACCTCGATCCTCGAGACGGGCGATCGCATCGAGCGCGGCCTGACGCCGCCTGACGCCATCAACTACGCGACGACCAAGCCCGAGGGCGGTTTCTCGACGCAGTTGAACGATAACCGCATCGGCAATAAGATCGAGCTCCTCGCCGCCCGGAAGTCCAAGACCGAAGGCGGTTACGCCCGCGTGCAGTTCGACCTCCGCAACGGATCCTACCTGCGACAGACGATCAACGTCAGCTTCGAGTGGCTGGCCGCTGACGGCACGGTGACCGAAAGCCAGCCGAACTGGATCGTCACCCCGCTCGAGCCCGGCGCGCTCAGCACCGTCACCGCGACCGCCCTCAAGGCGCAGTCCGCCGAGTGCCGCCTCCGCCTCATCTCCCGCTAATTCCTCCCATGAACCAGCTCTCCCTCCTCGCCTGCGCCGTGCTCATCGTCGGTTGCGGCACGCCCGCCACCTACAAGGACCCCAACGGCCGCGAACTCGTGGTCAGCCTCGACAAGGTGAACATCCAGGACTTCGCCACCGCGGGCTCCCAGATGCTCCAGTCGATGGTCTCATCCCCGTCCTTCTCCAAGGGCGCGCCGGTCCTTCAGCTGGGTGCCATCACCAACGACACCGCCGACAACTTTGACACCTCCTTGTTGCTCTCGAAGCTCACCGTGCCGCTCGTCAACGCCGGCCGCGTGACCTTGCTCGATAACGACGCCACCGCCAACGCCGTGCGCGCCAGCAGCGGTTCCAAGGCGAATGTCCCCCAGGCCGAATACGTGCTCAAGGGCAAGATCCTCGAGGACCGTTCCAATGCCGGTAGCACCCGCCAGGGCTCCTTTATCTTCCAGCTGACCCTCGTGGAAGTGAAGCGCGGCGTCGCCGTCTGGACCGACGAGAAGATCGTGACCAAGCAGGGTACGAAGAACGCCGTCGGCTTCTGACAATTCGTCGTCGCCATTTGACCTTCCCTCGACCTGCGTCTCCCTCCGGTGATGCAGGTTGATTTTTTGATCATCGGCCAAGGCCTGGCTGGCTCCTTGCTCGCCAAGGGACTCCTGCGTCGCGGCCGCACGGTCCACGTCGTGGACGACCGTTGGCGCTCTTCTTCTTCGCAGGTCGCGGCCGGGTTGATGACGCCTTTGACCGGCCGACGCTTCACCCTGACCAAGGATTACCCCGAGCTCTTCGCCTCGGCCCAGGCCCGCCTGACGGAGCTGGGCGTCTTCCGTCCCATCCAGGTCTACCGCATGTTCGTCGACGACGAGCAGCGGGCCAAGGGCCTCAAGCGGACCGAGTGCCGGAGCTGCCAACCTTTCATCTCACGGGTCACCGCTGCCCGTGGCGAACTCGACGCCGGGCTGACCGATGATTTTGGGGGCGCGCTGATGAATGGTGCCTGGGTCGACCTGCCTAAACTCCTGTCGGATGTCCGGGCTGAACTGGTGGCCGCAGGTAGCCTGACTGAGGCGTCGTTCGATCCGGTTGACGCCGTGACCGATGCCGAAGGTGTCACCTGGCGACAGGTCCGCGCCGGTGCCATCATCTATTGCGACGGTTACAAGTCCGCCCAACGCGGACCGTTCAAGTATCTCCCTTGGCAGCCCGCCAAGGGCGAGGCGCTCACGCTTCGCTCCGATGTCACGGATAAGCCCTTCATCTTGAATCGCGAAGGCTGGGCTTTGCCGCTCGGGCAGGGCGTCTGGCGCACGGGAACGAACTGGCAGTGGGATCAGCTCGATGAGACCCCGACCGAGCCGCAGAAGGAGAAACTCATCCGTCGCTTTCGGAGCTACTTCGGTCAGGAGGTCGCGGTCGAGGTCACCGCACATATCGCCGGCGTCCGTCCCTGCACCTCAGACAATCATCCCTTCATGGGCACGCACCCGCAGCAGACGCGGACGCATCTGTTCGGCGGACTCGGTCCGCGCGGTACTGTCTGGGCGCCGGCGATGGCCGACGAGATGGCGGCCTACCTTTGTGAGGGAAGGGCGTTGCGGAAAGAATGCGACCTCGCGCGGTTTCGCGCGGCGTAGGCTTACTTCTTCTTCGCCTTGGCGGCCTTGGCCGGCTTCGCCGCGGCCTTGGCGACCAGGAAGTCGACCGCGAGCAGGTAGCCTTCGAAGCCCAGTCCGGTGATCACGCCTTCGCAGGCGGACGCCGTGACGGACTTATGGCGGAATTCCTCGCGCTTGTAGATGTTCGAGATGTGCACCTCGACGGCGCGCATGCCGCTGCCGGCGATGGAATCGCGGAGGGCGACGGATACGTGGGTGTGGCCTCCCGGATTGATCACCAGGAACTTCACGCCCTTGTCG
>CAIXQT010000265.1 GCA_903921665.1 uncultured Opitutia bacterium | reverse complement strand
TTCATCCAGTTCAACGCCAACCCCGACGGCACCTTCAGCCCGCTCCCGGCCCGCCACGTCGACACGGGCATGGGCTTCGAACGCGTCAGCGGCATCATGCAGTGCACGAAGAACTTCAAGGACTTCTCCGGCGTGATCTCCAACTACGAGAGCGACGTGTTCACGCCGCTCTTCCGCCGCCTCGAGGAACTCTCCGGCAAGAAATACGGCTCCACCCTGCCCGCCGCCGGCTCGATCGGCGACACGCAGCAGGAAAAAGACGACGTGGCCTTCCGCGTCATCGCCGACCACATCCGGACGCTCTCGTTCGCCATCGCCGACGGCATCCAGCCCGGCAACTCCGACCGTAACTACGTCCTCCGCCGCATCCTGCGTCGCGCGGTCCGCTACGGCCGCACGCTCGGCCTGAAGAACGGCTTCTTCCACCAGCTCGTCGGCGTGCTCGCCGACACGATGGGCGACGTCTTCCCCGAGATCCGCACCCGCCGTACCGTCGTCGCCGACGTGATCCGCATCGAGGAAGAGTCCTTCAACCGCACCCTCGACAAGGGCATCGCCCTCTTCGAAGACGAAGCCAGCAAGCTCAAGGCCGGCGGCGTCATCTCCGGCGCCATCGCCTTCCGCCTCTATGACGAGCAGGGCTTCCCGCTCGACCTCACCCAGCTCATGGCCCGCGAGCGCGGCCTGACCGTCGACGGCGCCGGCTTCGAGAAGCTGATGGAAGAACAGCGCAACCGCGCGCGTGCCGCGCAGAAGAAGGAGATCATCACCCTTTCCGACATCGGTTCCGACCACCCGACGGCCTTCGTCGGCTACGACGCCCTCGCCACGCAGGCCAAGGTCGCCCAGGTCGCCAAGATCAAGGACCGCTCCGCCGTCATCCTCGACCAGTCCCCTTGCTACGCCGAGATGGGCGGCCAGGTCGGCGACTCCGCGGTCATCACCCTCGGCGGCCGCCAGTGGCGCGTCACCGACACCCAGAAGTCCGGCCAGACCTGGCTGCACTTCCTCGACGGCGAAGACGCCCCGGAGACCGGCGCGACGATCGAGATCGCCGTGGACCAGGCCCGCCGCGACGCCATCCAGCGCCACCACACGGTGACGCACATCCTGCACTGGGCGCTCCATGAGGTCGTCTCCAAGGAAGCCTCACAGAAGGGTTCCGCGGTCGACCCGACGAAGCTGACCTTCGACTTCAACGGCGCGGCCCTCACGCCGGGCCAGTTGGCCGACATCGAGAAGCTCGTCAACGAGCGCATCCTCGCCAACGACGCCGTGACGTGGAGCGAAGTCGCCTACGCGTCCGTCAAGGGCCGCCCGGACATCATGCAGTTCTTCGGCGACAAGTACGGCGACTCCGTCCGCGTCGTGCAGGTCGGCGGCAAGGCCGCTTCCCTGAACGGCTGGTCGATGGAACTCTGCGCCGGCACGCACGTCCGCCACACCGGCGAGATCGGCCTCTTCCGCATCGTCGGCGAGAACGCCATCGCCGCGGGCGTCCGCCGCATCGAAGCCGTCGCCGGCCTCGCCTCCTACGAACGCGC
>CAIXQT010000264.1 GCA_903921665.1 uncultured Opitutia bacterium | reverse complement strand
GCGTCCGATCAACAACGTGGTCGATATCACGAACTGGGTGCTGCTCGAACTGGGCCAGCCGCTCCACGCGTTCGACGCGAAGAAAGTCTCCGAAGGCATCGAAGCCCGCCCGGCCCGCGAAGGCGAAGAGATCGTGCTGCTCGACGGCAAGAAGGTGAAGCTCGAGACGGGTGTCTGCGTCATCGCCGACGCCCAGCGTCCGCTCGTCGTCGCCGGTGTGATGGGTGGCGTCGATTCCGGCGTGACCGAGTCGACGACCGAAGTCCTCCTCGAAGCCGCGTGGTTCCGCCCCGGCGAGATCCGCCGCGTCGCGCGCCGTATCGGCGTGTCGACCGATTCTTCCCACCGCTTCGCCCGTGACGTGGATCCGGCCGGCGTCGAACTCGCCTCGCGTCTCGCCACGGACCTCCTCATCGAACTCGCCGGCGCTCAGGTGGCCGGTCCTGCCGTCGCCGTCGGCCAGCCGCCGCGCGCTGACGTGACGATCGAGCTCCCCGCCGGCTATGTCGCCGCGAAGCTCGGCACGCCGGTCGCCGACGCCGACGTCAACGCGGCCTTCGCCCGTCTGGGTTTCACGGTGAAGCCTGCCGCCGCCGGTTTCTCGGTGCTGGTGCCTTCGTTCCGCTCCGACGTTACCCGTCCGATCGACCTGGTCGAAGAATTCATCCGCATCCACGGCACCGACAAGGTACCCGCCGGCCGTCCGATCGCCCCGCTGCCGGGCGACGAAGACGCGCTGACGTCCGTCTTCACCCGCGAAGTCTCGGCCCGTCTCGTCGGCGCCGGTTTCACGGAATGCTGCCACTACTCGCTGCGCGACGCCGCGGAACTCGAACGCACCCTCGGCGCCGACAAGGCCGCCTTGGTCGCGATGGATAATCCGCTGACCGCCGAACAGACGCACCTCCGTGCCTCGCTCGTCCCGGGTCTCGCCGGCGCGCTGGCGCTCAATCTCTCGGTCCACGCCGATCCCCGTGGCCTCTTCGAAGTCGGCACGGTCTTCCGTCCGCAGGCCGACGGCACGGTCCGCGAATTCATCTCGGTCGCCTTCGCGATCGTCGCCGAACCGGTGACGCGTTCCTGGAAGTCCCGCGAAGCCTTCGATGCCCTCCGCGCCAAGCGTCTCCTGCAGGACGTCGCCGCGCTGGCTGGCGTTACTTCCGTCCGTCTTTCGTTCGCCGCCGCCACCGGTGGCCTCTGGCAGGCCGATCATGCCGCCGCCCTCGTCGACCGTGGCCGCGCCGCGGAAGGCGCCTGCGGCGTCCTTGACCTTCGCTGGACGCGTTCGCTCGGTTTGAAGAGTTCGGTCATCGCCGGCGAAGTCTGCTTCCCGCGCTCGGCCTTCGCCGAAGCCCGCAAGATCCCGCGCTTCGAGGCGTTCTCTTCCTTCCCGCCCGTCACGAAGGACGTCGCGGTCATCGTCCCGGTCGACGTCGCCGCCGCCGAAGTCGAAAGCCGCGTCCGCCAAGGCGCCTCCAAGGCCGCCGGCAAGGAGTTCGCGCTG
>CAIXQT010000263.1 GCA_903921665.1 uncultured Opitutia bacterium | reverse complement strand
TACGGTCACTTTCATGAGGGGGTAGCTCAGCTGGATTCAGAGCAGCAGCCTTCTAAGCCGCCGGTCGCGGGTTCGAGTCCCGCCCTCCTCACCACTTTCCCAGCCCGCCGCCCTTTTCGGGGAGGCGGGCTGCCCGTATCCGGGTGTCCTTGGCTTGCGACCCGCCGCCGCCGGGACTACTCAAAGTCATGCAGATCCACGTCGCCCGCAATGCCGCCCAGCTTGGGATTTTCTCTTCCGAGGAAATCGTCGCGGGCCTCCAGTCCGGCCGCTTCCACGCGGCCGACCTCGCCTGGCGCGACGGGATGACCGCTTGGACGCCGCTGGGCGACTGGCCGGAGTTCCGCGTCGCCGGGATGCCGGCTTCGCCGTCCGCGACGCCCGGAGAGGCTCCGTCCGTCTCGATCGTCCCGTGGGAGCAGGGCAAGTCGCTCGGCTCGTTCTTCGCGACGATCAAGATGGCGATCGCGAACCCTTCGGCCCTCTCGACCGGACGCTACGCCTTCGGCGACTGGCTGGCCTTCTGTTACGTGGGCGTGCTGATCTCCCTGCCATTTCAGCTGATCAACGTCATCGCCTTCGGTGATAAGAACGCCCAGGTCGGCGAATTCCTCCGCAGTTTGAACATCCCTGAACTGAGCAAGGCGGCGGAACAGCTGACGCAGGCCACGCCGACGCCCGTCTGGGCCACGTTCTTCGGAGCTATCGTTGGGCTCGCCGTCGCGCCCCTGCTCTACGCTTTCGCCGCCCTGCTGCATTGGGTCGGTCAGCGGATTTTCCGCTATCAGGTTTCCGTGGAGCGGACGGTCGCGGCTTCTCTGCTCGTCACTGCGACCTTGGCCGTGCTGATGGCGCCGCTGCAGCTGATCGGTTTCAGCTTCCCCGTGCAGATGGCGTTGAGCGCGCTGCTGCTCATTCCTGCCTGCGTGGTCTATTACCGGGCGCTAGGCGCGGCGACCAGCATTTCTCCCTGGGCCCAGTTCGGGATCGATAACCTCATCTGGTTCTTCCTTTGCTGCTGCTGCTGTTTCCTTCCGGCGATCCTTATCTGGGGCGCCGCGGTCAATCGCTGATCGGTGCTACGGCTGATCCGCAGACCTGCCTACCCGGGCGAGCTCAACCACGAGTTCGTCTGGACGGCGGCTTTCCTCAGCGGCGCGGTGTTCGCCTGGGGTTGGTTCCTGTCCGGTCTGCAGCTGCCTCAGTGTATCTTCATGCGCCTGACGGGCCTGCCCTGTCTCGGCTGCGGCGGCACGCGCTGCGCGCGCAACTTGGTGCATCTAGATTTCGGGCAGGCCTTCCTGTTTCACCCAGGCTTCTTCCTGGTGGTCACGCTGGCCGCGCTCTGGACGGTCTACTCCGCCGTCTTCTGGCTCCGTCGCGACACGCTGCGGCTGCGCCTCTACGTCGAACCGGCGCATTCGCGTCGCGTGCGCCTCGCCTTCGTCGTCTTGCTCCTCGTCCATTGGGCATGGCAGTGCTATTTCCTGACCCGCTGACATGATCCGCAACCTCCTGCGCTTCCTGGGCTGGGTCTGCCTGCTCGTCCTGCTCTCGGCCGGCGTGCTTGGCCTGGTCTATGTCCTTTCCGAACGCCCGCAGAAGATCTCCATCGAACACCGCGTCCTGAACGT
>CAIXQT010000262.1 GCA_903921665.1 uncultured Opitutia bacterium | reverse complement strand
GACGCTGAAGATCGTCAAAGGCGACAAGACCATGCGCGGGCTGCGCATGTGGAACAGCGAGCCCGACCGGCTCGGGATGCACCTCAAGATCGCCGAGGCCTCCTATGTCGAAGCGGAAGACCATCTCACCCTCCGCAGCGTCACGCCGTACGTGGCGGGCATCCCGTTCTTCAACCTCCCCTATTACGGTCAGGAAGGCTACCGCGACATCCCGTACGACCTGTACCTGAACACCGGCAGCGAAGACCGCCAGGGGCGCTACCTGCGTTCGACCTTCCTGATGCGGCAGAACCCTTCCCTCTGGGTCGGCGGCCTGCTGGATATCTACGGAAAATCCGGCCTGCTCGTCGGTCCGGCCTTCCGCTACGACAACTCCAAGCAGCCGGCCGGCGGCATCACCTGGAAGGGTCGTCTTGAGACGGGCTTCATCAACGATCGCGGTGACCTGCTGAACGACGTCTACGGACGTACGCCCGATCGCCAACGTGAGTTCATCCTCGGCGAAATCAACGGGCGCACCGTCGACGGCGTCGAATTCGCCGGGAATATCTTCGGCCAGTCGGACCCGGGATTCATGCGCGACTTCCGCCCCAACCTGATTCGCGAAAGCGGCGCCCCTCAGGCCAACTTCGAGATTTCCGCGCCTTACGCCGGCGGCTACCTTTCGGCCTCCTTGACGGCGAAGGCGGACAACTATCAGGACATCGTCCAGAAGCTGCCTGAACTCCGCTTCGACCTGCCGCAGCAAGCCATCGACGAGAGCGACTGGAATCGCCGCAGCTTCGTCAGCGTCGGCTATTTCTCCGAACGCCCTTCGGCCGCGCTCCCGCTGCCCGCTTTCCAGACCGCCACCCTGGCCAGCGAAGCCTGGTCGGCGACGCGCCTCGACGCCTACTACGGCATCAACCGCACCTTCGCCCTCGGCGAGTGGCTGAGCTTCAAGCCCGTGGGCGGCGTCCGCGCGACCGGTTGGTCGGAAGGCATCAACGGCAACGGGACGTCCGCCAAGGTCATCGCCCAGACCGGCTTCGACCTCGAAGGCCTCGCGACCGGCTCCTGGGACCTCGTCGGCTCCAAGTGGGGCATCGACGGCCTCCGCCACAGCATCCGTCCGGTCCTTCAATACCGCTTCATGCCCGGAGCCGACAGGGAGATCGGCAACGTCCCCCAGACCCAGCGTGCCGTCTCTGGTTCGGTCCTCGAAGAAATCGACCTCGCTGACCGCCTCGACGCAGCCTCGACCACGGACCGGCAGGTCGCCCGCTTCGGCCTGCGCAACACGGTCGAGACCCGCGACGCGGTCGCCGGCACGCGCGAGCTCCTCCGCGCGGACTTCTTCGCCGACTGGCGCCAAGGTCCGACCGATGCCGAGACCGGTCGCAGTGACCTGAATTGCGCCATCAGCCTGACCCCGGCGCCTTGGGTCACCCTCACCTCCGGCCTCCGGCTGCCCAACGGCGGCGGCGCCCCGCTCGAGTCCATCCAGAGCCTCGCCTTCAATTCGGGCGACTTCTGGCGCACCTCCCTCAACTGGGTCGAACTCCGCGACATCACGCTCGCCAAGCAGTTCATCTGGGAAGGCCGCGTGACCCTCAACTCGGTCTACTCGCTCGTGGCCTCCCTCAATTACGACGCCCTGGCTGGCCAGACGACCTATGAAAGCATCGGCATCGTCCAGCGGATCGGACACTCCTGGGAAGTCGAATACGGGGTGATGCAGCGGCTGGACCCCCTCAACAACGGCAAGAGCTCATTGGGCTTCCAACTGCGGGCCAGATTATTCAAGTTCTGAGCGTGACGGACACCCCTCCAGACTCTCGTTCGGTCCCCGAAGACGGCATCCTGCCGCCGGCCGACCTGCCCATCCGCCTCGACGTCTTCGAAGGCCCGCTGGACCTGCTCCTGTTCCTGATCCGCAAGAACGAGATCGATATCTACGACATCCCGATCGAGAAGGTCACGCAGCAGTACCTCGAGATCCTCCGCACGCAGGAGAAGGATAACCTGGAGCTCGCCGGCGACTTCTTCGTGATGGCGGCGACGCTGATGTACATCAAGAGCCGCATGCTCCTCCCGGTCGAAAGCCGCCCGGAAGAGGAAGTCGCCGCCGCGGACGAAGGCCATGACCCTCGCTGGGCGCTTGTCCAACAGCTCATCCAATACAAGCGCGTCAAGGAGACCGCCGCGATCATCCGCGGACTCGTGGACGACCGTCAGGGCCTGCTCGGCCGTCATGTCGTGCAGCCGCAAGGCGAGGATGCCGTCGTACGCCCCGTCGCTCCCGCGGACCGCATCGAGCTCTGGAATACTTTCAACCTCGTCCTACGACGTCTGGCTGAACGCATCCAGCCGGGCAACATCACGACCGAGACCGTCACCGTCTCCGACCGCATGGAGACGATCCTCGCCCGCCTCGAGACCGAGGCCACCTTCGCCTTCACCAGCCTGCTGCCCGAACGTCCGACCGTCGGTTTCTTGGTGGCGACTTTCCTCGCCTGCCTCGAACTCGCGCGCCTCGGTAAGCTCAAACTTGAGCAGGATGCTTCGTTCGCCGAAATCAACTGCTCCAAAGCCGAAGCCACCGCCGCGCCGAACGCGGGCGAAGCGCTCGAAGGAACGTCGGAGTTCGACGAACCGACGGCTCCGACGGAATAAGCCGCAGGCTTGAAATCGCCGGCCGGCAGGACAGAGTGAACTCATGGATCGCGCCAAGCGCCCCCAGAACCATCTGCTCGGCCTCGGTCTCGACGGCCAAGACAAGCATAAGCGCATCACCCGCGGCGAAGGCTTCAATCTCGTGGGCGGCTCCGAAGACACGCATGAGCGGATGACCGAAACCGTGATCAAGACGACCGAGGACCTAGGGCGGAAAGGGCGTACCATCGCCGACGCCCACCCGGAAGAGCTCGCCGACCTGCTCCGTAAGCACGACCGCGGCGCCTGATCCCAAAAAGGAGCCACAGACGGATTGACTCACCTGTTTGGCGGGATTTGACTCCGATTCCCCAATGAGCAACGAGCTGCCCCCGCCTCCGCCCCCGCCCCCTGCCGAAGGCGACAATTCCTCGCCGCAGGCTCCGAAGCTTAAACTCGCCAAGCCGGCCGGCTTCGTGCCGCCGCCTCCGCCCGCTCCTTCCGCAGAAGCAGGCGCACCGATTCCGCCGCCTCCTGCGGCCATTCCCGCTCCGGCCCCCATGCCGGCACCTCGCCCGATCTTGCCGACGGCTAGTCGCAACATAGGCAAAATCGCCGCCACATTTGACGTCCTGGCGCTTGTCGCTTCCCTCGTGGGTGCGGTCTTCCTTGCGATTGAACTCTTCTCCAAATCTAAAGGTTAAGTCTCTTTCATGGCCTCCGAACTCATCCTCAATCTCGATAACAGCAACTTCGACGCCACGATCAAGGCGTCGACCGTCCCCGTCTTGGTGGACTTCTGGGCCACCTGGTGCGGCCCTTGCAAGCAGATCGGTCCCGTGCTCGACCAGCTCGCCGTCGAACTCAACGGCACCGTCCAGATCACCAAGGTCGACGTGGACACCAATCAGGCCCTTGCCCAGCAGCTCGGCGTGAACTCCATCCCCGCCCTGTTCCTCTTCAAGAACGGCGTCGTGGTCGACAAGATGGTCGGTGCGCGCCCGAAGGGCGACATCGCCGCCTTCATCAAGAAGCACGCCTAAGGCGCCGGGCAGAAGCCCAATAAGAAAGGCCCGGGATCGCTCCCGGGCCTTTTTGTTGCCGCCTGCTCAGAACCCTTACTTGGCTTCGAGCGGGTGTTCCTTCAGGAGGTCGGCAGGGTTATACTGGGCGCGGTTACCGATGGCCTTGCGGACTTCGGCGACCTTGGTGTCCATGACCGGCTCAGCCGTGTTACCCCAGGCCTGACGGACGTAGGTGGCAATGTGGGCGATCTGCGCGTCCTTGAGGCCGGCGCCGATATTCGGCATGTTGCCGTTATACTTCACGCCGTTGACTTCGATCTCTCCGGCCAGACCAGCAAGGACTGCCTTGATGATGCGCTCTTCCGAACCGGTGACCCAAGCGGACTTGGCCAGCGGAGGGAAGGCGCCCGGGACGCCGAGACCGGTCGCCTGGTGGCAGGCGGCGCAGTTCGCGATGAAGAGTTTCTCGCCCTTGGCCGCATCGGGCTCGAAGGCCACCGGACCGCCGGCGGCGGCAGCCTTGGGGGCGTTGAGATCGAAAGCGGTCGGAGCGAAATTACCGGAGTTCTGGGTCAGGTAGAGGCCGGCCCAGAAGCCGAATCCGCAGAAGAGAAAGACGATGAAAATCGGCGTCAGGGAGAAACCCTCGGCCGGCTCGTCCTTGTCGCGGGACAGCTGCGAGTGAACCTCCACCAGGCGTCCGTCGGAAGGTCCTTCGGAGCCGGCACCGGAGGGACCCCGGCGAGGGCGGTTGTTATCAGGATGACGGTTACGGTCGTTCATGGGTTCACTGCTTCAGTTTGGCTTCCGGCGAGGAGTAATCCTGACGGAGAGATTGGAGATAGGCGGCCAAGGCGACGGCCCGCTCGGAGGCGGCTTCCTGCTTCGCACCCGCGTAGAGGAAAGCAAACTGGCCGTCGTGCCGGATCGCGGCGTGGACGGCATCGAGACCCTTGGCTCGGGCGCCATAGTTGGCGAGGTCCGGACCGATACGGCGATCGCCGAGGAGGACTGGGCTCTGCTTCGAGTAGTCGCGGGCGACGGAAGGACGGACGCCGTAACCGCGGGCGATGTCGCTACCCTGCCCGGCCGGACGGACCTGCTGGGTGTGGCAGCTGACGCAACCGAGCGAAACGTAGACCGCGCGGCCTTGGATGGCCAAGCCGGGTTCGCGGGACGGGAAGAGCGGGCCGCCTTCTTCAGCGGGGGCCCGACCCAGCGTGCCGAGCTGAATCTGGCTGCTGATGACCAGCGCACCGAAAGGCAAAGCGACGGCCAGGAAGATGCCAGCTAGGAGAGTGTTGAGATTCTTCATGGGGGTCCGGATTATTCGTGGCGACCAGCGGAGGCCGGCGCGGAGGATTTAAGGATCATGCCGAAGGCGTTGAGGGCGAAGGCGACGTGACCGACGAGCAGGAGGACCGCCGAGACGATGAGGGCGAAGTTCCAAGAGGAACCGGCCTTGGCGACCTGCTGGAACGAGACGGAGGCGTCAGCGAGCTGCTTGCCGCTCTCCCAACCGCCGACGAGCAAGGCGACGATCGAAGCGACGGCGCCAAGGGCGGTAGCCCAGAAGTGCACGTGGACGAGCTTCGCGGAGGGCCAGAGGGAGCCGGTGAGGCGAGGCAGCACGAAGTAGGCGGCGCCGAAGATCACCATCGTGGCGAACGCGTAGGTCAGGAGCTGCTCCTGGCCTGCGGCAAAGGAGGTGAAGCGGACCACCGCGTTATAACCGCGGAAAGCGAAGACCGCGTTAAGCGCGCCGAAGAGCGTGAAGGCGACGGCGCCGAAGCTCACGAAGCGCAGCGTGGTGTCGTTCCAGGCGCGCGACCAACCGCCTTCGGTGGAAAGCGTGCCATGGAAATTGATGGCGGTGACGATCACCGGGATGACCAACATCGCGGCGGCGACGACGCCGGTCGACTGGAGCCAGAGCGGCACCGGCGCGCCGATGAGGGCAGCCGGACCGGTCCAGCTGGCGAAAAGGAAGAACGTCCAGAATCCCACCGGAGCGAGGTAGTAAGCGCTGATCGTACGACCAAGCACCTTGGGCAGGAAGTAATAGACCGCGGCGAGGGCCGAGGCGCCGAACCAGAGCAGAAGAAGGTTCGAGACGAACCAGCTATGGGCGATGGCCTGCACGACGCCGGAAGCCGGCTGCCAGAGGACGAGCAGCTGGGCCAGGAGGTAGGTCAGCGGGAAG
>CAIXQT010000261.1 GCA_903921665.1 uncultured Opitutia bacterium | reverse complement strand
GCGTCGTCGCCGCCGAGGTGGACGCCATCGGCTTCGGCACGGAGCGCGACCTGCGGGGAATCATTGACGACGAACGTCGCGCCGAAGTCGCGGCAGAGTTCGGCGATCGCGGCGGCCTCGGCGACCCAGACGTCTTCCGGGAGCTGCTTCGCGCGGAGCTGGATCCAGCGGACGCCGCCTTCGAGGGCGGCGAGGGCCTGCGCCCGATGCGTGAGCGGCGAGGCGTCGAGCGTCAGGAACTGCAGGCGCGGGAACACGGCCTAGTACTTGCGCTTCAGCTTGCGCGCTTCCTTGCCATACCAGGCGCGCTCGAGGTCGAGGAAAGCGCGGACGGGGTCGGGCTGCTTCCAGACCGAGCCGATGAAGGCGATGCCGTCGAAGCCCATCGCGCGGGCTTGCGCGGCGTTCTTCGGGGTGATGCCGCCGAGCGCGTGGACCGGGGCGCCGCCTTCGGCCTTCCAGCGCTGGAGGATGACCTCGTATTCGCGGAGCGTACGGCGGGGGCGATGATCCTTCTTCGAGACGGACTCGAAGATCGGCGTCAGGAAGACGTAGCCGCAGGCTTTGTCGGTGGAGCGGAGCTCGTCGTAATCATGGCACTTCACGCTGACCGGGGCGTGCTTGGGCCAACGGCGCGGGATGCGTTCGCCGGGGTGCATCTGGAAGCCGCCGAGCTTGTTCGCTTCGACCAGCTCAGGTTCTTCGCCGAGGACGATGCGCGGCCAGAAGGACTCCGGCACGGCGCGGAGGAACTGTTCGTAATGGCGGCGATCCCAGTCCTTGCGCACCTGTACATGGAGACGACCCAGGCCGGCGTCGAAGAGGCGCCGGACCTGCTTGGTGTCCCAGCTGCCGTCGTTGGGCGTGAAAAGGACGAGGTTCTCCGGGGCCGGGGTTTCCGGCTCGCTGACGAAGAGGCCTTTGATGAATTTGAACATGAGAGAGGTCAGCCGCCTTGGGCGGCGCGGATCACGAGGATGCGGGCGCCCTCGGCGAGGGCATGGGCCGTCCAGCGAGAGCGCGGGACCACCTGTTCGTCGACCGCGGCGGCCACGGCCGGCTCCTGGGCGACGCCCAGTTCGGCGAGCAGGTCCGCCAGCGTCCGGGCGGCGGTCTCCTTGGGCTCATCGTTGATGGTCACGCGCATGTGGGAGCGACCCTGTCCCGCGGGGGGCGGGCTGGCAAGCGGAGGTTTGGGGTTGCGGGAACGGGCGGGCGGGCTTGGCTGAAACCCATGAAGACCCTGCGCCTGTGCCTGCTGTCCGCCTTGGCCGTCGTGGCCGCCCTCACCCTCTCCTCCTGCAACCAAATGAAAGAATCCTCCGCCGCCGGCACTCCCCGTGCCATCATCCACACCAACTACGGCGACATGACCGTCGAGTTCTGGCCCGACGTCGCCCCCCGCACCGTGGACAACTTCCTGAAGCTCTCCCGCGAGAAGTTCTATGACGGCTCCGCTTTCCACCGCGTCATCAAGGGCTTCATGATCCAGGGCGGCTGCCCTAACTCCAAGGTCGGCGCCCGCGGCGCCCCCGGCACCGGCGGCCCCGGCTACATGGTGAAGGCCGAGTTCAACAACCGCGCCCACGTCAAAGGCGTGCTTTCCATGGCCCGCTCCAGCGACCCGGACAGCGCCGGCAGCCAGTTCTTCATCTGCCACGGCGACGCCTCCTTCCTTAATAATAAATATACGGCCTTCGGCAAGCTGGTCGCCGGCGAGGAAGTCCTCAACAAGATCGCCAATATCCGCTGCGTCGGCATGGAGGGCTCGACCCCCACCGAACGCGTGGAGATCAGCAGCGTGGAGATCGTGGAAGCCAAGTAAGGGTTCCGCCTTTACAGCCCCGCCCGACCGCCTAACCTGACGCTTCCCCATGAAAACCCTCAGCACCCTCGCAGTCCTCTCCCTCACCGCGGCCGCCCAGGCCCTGACCATCGACCTCCAGTTCGGTACCGGCAGCGTCAGCACCCCGCTCGCCGGCGGCGCCGAAGCCGACAGCTCCTCCATCGTCGGAGTCGGCATCGG
>CAIXQT010000260.1 GCA_903921665.1 uncultured Opitutia bacterium | reverse complement strand
CTGAACATCGCCCCGGCCGCTTACTGGAACCTCTGGACCAAGGAAATCGTCCGCATGGTCCAGCTCCGGGTCCTGGAACACGTCAAAACGCGCGCCGAAGCCCCGCCGAAGGCCTGAAATCGGCGACGAAAGACCCGACCCGGAAACTTCGCCTTGGTCACGGAGTTATATCCCTTACAAAGCCTCCCATGAACTCGAACCGCTTCTTCGCGATCTTCAGCCTCATCCTCGTCGCCGGCGTCGGCTACGCGGTCTACCAATGGACCCAGCCGGAACCTACCCCGACGGTGAAGAGTTCGGCGAAGAAGACCGGGTCGCCCTACAGCAAGCTGAACTCGGACAAGACCGGCGGCCGCAGCGCCAAGAACCTCCACCTCAGCCGCAAGGATGACGTCGGCACCGAAGTCGAAGAGAAAGACCTCGTGAAGCAGTCCAAGCCGGTCGGCGAACTCGACGCGAAGTTCGCGACGTGGCGCGACGACGGCCGCAAAGCCGTCGAGGATATGTTCGGCGGCGATCGCCAGAAGATCGGCGAAGCTTTCCGCGCCGCGATGGCCAACGAGGAGTTCCGGGCGAACTTCGGCCGCATGCGGGAACTCGAAGCCCAGTACCGAGGCGCCGCCGACGACCAGAAGCAGGCGATCATGGACGAGCTCTCGACCATCCGCACCCGCGGACTCGGCATGCTCAGACAGGCCGCCGCCGGCGCTCCCGCCGCCGCGTCGAACGTGACCATCACCGGCCCCGGCGTCGTGAATCCCGGCGCGACCCCTGCCCCGGCCCCCGCCGCCGCGCCCGCCCCGGCGCCGGCCCCGCCCGTCGTCTTTCAGTAAGGTCGACGACGGCCTTTGCGCCGCCACCTCACATCCGTCAAGTAGCCGCGAAGCGCCTGAGCTCCGTGCGGAAGTCTGTGAGTACGGCCTGGAGGGGAGCGAAGCCAGTGTGGCGCTCAGCCGTGGCCTCATCCATGTAAAGATCCCGCCGCACTTCGATCATCAGCGACTGGACGCGAGGGTCTTTGCCAAAAAAGCGGTTCGGCACCATCGTGCCGCTGAACGGGACGTTGACGCCGACGACGAAGCCATGGCGGCGGAAGAATTCCTCCGCCAACGCCAGGAGTTCCGGCGGGGTGTGCCCGGCTTGCGTGCCGATGCCGATCTCCGGTGGCGCGGAAAAATCGACCTGCGTCGGTAGCGTGCCCGTCGGGAAGGAATGCGCGTCGAGGATGACGCAACGGTCGAAGCGCGCAAGGCGTTCCGCCGCGGCGTCATCGAGCCGCCGATGGTGCGGCCAATAGTACCGGTCCATGAGCTCGGCGCGGCGCTCGAAGCTCAGGCTGCGAAGCGGTTGGCCCGCGCATGTCCGCACATACGTCGCGCCCATCCCGACCTTCGCGCAAGGCTCGTCGCGATCGTCAGGAAAGCGCTCCACGTCGACGACGAACCGCGAGACCTCGGCCCGCAAGACATCCGCCGGTTTCGCATCCGCCGCGTAAAGGTCGGCCGTATGCCAGTCCGTCAGGCAAAGTAGCTCCTGGCGCAGTTCGTCGGCGGAGAGCAGGAAGTCGGCGCCGGTCTCAGGCGGGATCACCGTCGAATCATGGGGGACGTGCAGCAGCAGGGGCGTCATGCGTACAGGATGCCAATCTTAAGATGAGATTAAGACCATGAACATGGATGAATCGTGTCATAAATAATTTCCGAACCTTGCAACTCCCGCGACGCAGCGGGGTTTCATCCATGCACCCCCAATCCAACACACCATGAAACTCAAACTCGCATTCCTCCTGGCCCTGATCGCCTCGGCCGGACTCATCGCCGTCGAAGCCCCGAAGCCTGACGCCCCCAAGGGCGACGAACCGGTCAAGAAGGGCGAAGGCAAGAAGGGCGACAAGGGCGGCAAGAAAGCCCCCCAGAAGCCTGAGGCCGTCTCCGAAGCCGACTGGAAGAAGTTCCTCGCCGCCAACAAGGTCGCTTCCGAAGACGCTGCCGTGAAGGCCGCCGAAGAAAAGATGAAGTCCCTCGGCAAGGACGCCGCCGACGAAGACAAGAAGGCTGCCGGCAAGGCCCTCATGGAAGCCCGCAAGGCTGCCATCCTGAAGGCTGACGCTTCCCTCGAAGCCGTCTTCAAGGCGATCGAAGAATCCCGCGCCAAGGGCAAGGGTAAGGGCAAGGGCGACAAGGGCGGCAAGAAGCCGGAAGGCGAAGGCAAGAAGCCGGAAGCCAAGTAATCTTCGGATCACAGGCCTGAACAAGACCCCGGTTCGCCGGGGTCTTTTGTTTGGGTAGGGCGGCCATTGCCATGGCCGCCGTTCGCCAGGCGAGGTCCGAATGTCTATGCCTTGGGTAGGGCGGCCATTGCCATGGCCGCCGTTCGCCGAGTGAGGTTCGAATCTCCATCGGTTCAACGGCGGGCACGCAGAGCCCGCCCTACCTAAAGACATCAGGTCTCCTCATCCCTTGCCAGCCGCTGAACCTTTCCCCACTTCCGGTGTTTCCCTAGCATGCGCCCTGCCCTCTTCCTTCTGGCTTCCTTGCTCGCCCTTGCCGGTTTCGCGGCAGACACGCCTCCTGCGGCGCCCGCCAGGAAAACCGCCAGTCAGGCCAAGGGTCAGAACATCTTCCCGGAGTCCGTCACCGGCGTCGCCGACGCTGAACTCACCAAGATTCGCCAGGCCCTCATGGCCACCTTCCAAGACGAAGCCATCATCGCCGCCCGCACGCGCTTGAACGACGTCCGGGAACGTGGCCGGTTCGCCAAAGGCCGCAACGAAGCCGAAGACCTTCGCCTCGATTCCGAAAAAGCCCGCGACGCCCTGGTCAAGGCGACGATAGAAGCCGCCCTGCGGCGCGACCCTTCGCTCAATAAGGACGCCCTCGTGCTCACCCTGAACGCGATCGAAGAGACGATCAAGAAGCGCGGACAGGAAGCGCAGCTGAAAGCCCGCGAGAAAGCCATCGCCGAAGAAAAGCTCGCGAAGAAGGATGCCCCGGCCGACAAGCCCGCCGATCCCGTGGCCCAGACCGAGCCCGCCAAGCCGATGACGCCCGCGCAGATCCTTGCGGATGTCGAAGGTGTCTCCGCCGAGGACATGAAGAAGTTCCGCGCCGCCGCCGCGATCGCGCAAAAGGATCCGGCCGTCAAGGAGCTGAAGGCGAAGCAGCAGGAGATGCGCAAGCAGGCCGAATTCGCCTCGGCCGACGAGAAGAAAGGCATGCGCGCCGAGTTCGAAGCACTGATGTCAGACCTTCGCAAAGCCAACACCGCCGCCGTCCGCAAGGCGGCGCCCACCCTCTCCAAGGACACGGTCGAGAAGATCATGGATGCCATCGACGAACGCGTCCGCGCCGCCACCAAGCGGGCTCCGGCCAAGGCGACCAAGACGCCGCTCAAGCCGTTCCCGTTCGGGGAGAAGAAGTGACGCCGCAGCAAAGCTGCGGCGAGGGCTAGCGCCAGGACTAGGGCTGGGGCTAGTTTGATTGCCTCGGGTAGGGTCGGAACCGCGTCACGACATAGCCTGCATCTCGGTAGGGCGGCCATTGCCATGGCCGCCGTTCGCCGGGCGAGGTCCGACTCTCCATGCCTTGGGTAGGGCGGCCATTGCCATGGCCGCCGTTCGCCGGGCGAGGTCCGACTCTCCCTCGGCTCAACGGCGGGCACGCAGAGCCCGCCCTACCTCAAGACATCGCTGCCAATCATCCGGTCTCCGGTTTCCCTTTGCTCGCTGGTATTCCCATCCGCCAACCGCTACCACCTACCTCACTCCATCAAACACTGCCTTCAGCTCCGCGTCCGTCAGCGGGCGGTTCCACAGCAGGAAGCGGGCAATCTCGCCGTCGAACGATTCTTTGCCGGGATGCTGGATCGCGTCGCGCTCCTGGCCGATCGCGAGCTTCGACGCATCAGCCTTGGGATTCACCGGGAAGCGGGCCGTCGCGCAGGGCTTGAGATCGTTGACGAAAAGCTCCGCCGCGACCTCGCCTTGACCGGCGCCAAGCCGACCGGCGATGACATGGAAACGCCCTTCGGTGAGCTTCGGGCCCGCGAGCTTGGGATTATTGGCGTCGAAGCGCCCGAAGGTCAGCCCGTTGCGGGCGCCCCACCAGACCGTGTTGTCGTCGTCGAGACAGCCCCAGATGCCTTCGTATTTCTGGCCGTTGCGGAGATTGCCGAAGAATGAATTCACGTCCTTCAGGCCGACGCGTTGCGGATAGACTTTGAGCACCGCGACCCAAGTGCAGCCGTCGCCGCGGATGAGCCCGTCGAAGGCCGACTCGTCGTGACACACCAGTTCTTGCTGACGGAACGAGAGCGCCGCACGAGGTTCCTTCACGACCGAGGGCAGACCGGAGGTCGGCTCCGCGCGACCTTTCGGCTGACCGACGAAGTCACGGGTCACCGCCGGGCCGACCTGATTCGACCAGGACGTGACGAGCCCTTGCGCGTCGATTTTCAGGCCCTTAGCGGCATCCAAATCGACCATGAGGCCAGGGGGTGGAAGTTCGGCGGCGGCGAGGACGACATAAGCCAGAGACAGGAGGAGG
>CAIXQT010000259.1 GCA_903921665.1 uncultured Opitutia bacterium | reverse complement strand
GGCGAGGGTGACCTGCGCGCCGAGCTTCGAGAGGCAGAGGATGTTCGAGCGGGCGACGCGGCTGAAGAGGATGTCGCCGAGGATCGTGACCTTGAGGCCTTCGACCTTGCCGAAGCGCTGGCGGAGCGTGAAGGCGTCAAGCAGGGCCTGCGTCGGGTGTTCGTGGGCGCCGTCGCCGGCGTTGATCACCGAGATGTCGAGGACCGAGCCGAGGTAGCGGGCCGAGCCGGCGGAGGAGTGGCGCATCACGATCGCGTCGACGCCCATCGCGCGGATGTTCATCGCCGTATCGCGGAGGGTCTCGCCTTTCACGAGGGAGGAGGCCGTCGTGTTGATCGAGACCACTTCGGCGCCGAGTTTCTTGGCGGAGATCTCGAAGGCCGTGCGGGTGCGGGTGCTCGGTTCGAGGAAGAGGTTCACCACCGTGCGGCCCTTCATCAGGTCGAGGCCCTTGCCCGGCGCGAGCGCGGGCAGGAACTGGTCGGCTTGGCGGAAGAGCAATTCGATCTCGGGGCGGGAAAGCTCCTCGATGCCGGTCAGGTCTTTTTTCGTCCAGGTATCTTGTTGGGCCATGCGGTGAGGTTCCGGTGGCCCTAACGAGGTTAGGACCATTGGGAAAGTGGGGAGGGAAGGCCCTTGGTCAAGGGCGGAGATAGGGCGAGAGCCAGGGTCAGGGCTAGGGACAGGTGAATACTCAGCAAACGCTGCAAGACCGCACCTTTGTCCTGTTTGCATGACCAGCCCTAACCCAAGCCCAAGCCCTAGAATTATTTGGCCAACAACTCCCGGACCTTCGCGCCGATGGCGGCGGCGGCTTCGCCCTTCTTGTCCTTATGGGCGGCCACGACGTTCACGAGGGCGCTGCCGACGACCACGCCGTCGGCGACCTTGGCGATGGCCTGGACGTGGGCGGCGGTGGAGACGCCGAAGCCGACGCAGATGGGCAGGGAAGTGTGCTTGCGGATCTCGGCGACGGCGGAGGAAAGATTCGCGGCCAGTTCGGAGCGTTCGCCGGTCACGCCTTCGCGCGAGACGTAGTAGATGAAGCCCGAAGCGTGCTTCGCGATGAGGCTGATGCGCGCAGGCGGGGTGGTCGGCGCCACGATGAAGATGTTCGCGAGGCCGTGCTTCTTCGAGGCCGCGATCAGCTCGTCGGCTTCTTCAGGCGGGCAGTCGAGGACGAGCAGCCCGTCGGCGCCGGCGGCGCGGACCTTGGCGCAGTAGCTTTCCAGGCCGAACGAGAACAGCAGGTTGTAATAGCAATAGAGCACGATCGGCTTGTCCGTGCCGGCGCGCACCGCGCGGAGCACGTCGAGCAGGCCGTCATAGGTCATGCCGCCTTCGAGGGCGCGCTGGGAGGCGAGCTGGTTCGTCAGGCCGTCGGCGAGCGGATCGGAGAAGGGTACGCCCACTTCGAGCACGTCGGCGCCGTTCTGCGCCAGGGAGAGCAGCACGGCCTTGGACGTCTCGACGTCGGGGTCGCCGGCGCAGACGTAGCTCACGAAGGCCGGGCGGCCTTCGGCTTTGCAGCGGGCGAACGTCTGGGCTAAGCGATCCATGCGCGGAAGGAAGCCGGGTTTGGTCCCGAGGGCAAGGCGAAGGCGAACGCCGTCCGCTTTCCCGGGTTGCCAATCCGAGGCGCGTCCGCACCTTGGAGGCGTCGGCCCAAGTGGTGGAACGGTATACACATCAGACTTAAAATCTGCCGCCGAAAGGCTTACCGGTTCGAGTCCGGTCTTGGGCACGACAGCACGAAACAGGCCGCACGGGTGGTGCGGCCTGTCTTCCCGTTTCCGGGACAAATAAGTCCAGAGTCCTAGCTACGGGACTCTGGGGTCGGGTACGGAGAGTTTGAATCCTGATTCCGTTAGTCGCCCTCGCGACTGATGCGT
>CAIXQT010000258.1 GCA_903921665.1 uncultured Opitutia bacterium | reverse complement strand
CAGGAGACGATCGAATTCGTCCGCAAGGACGTCATCCGCCGGCTCGAGGCGATCTTCCCGGGCCACGCGGTGAAGCTGGACCAGAACATGATCCCGTCAGGCGTGATCCTGACCGGCGGCTCGGCCAACCTGGCCGATGCGGCCGAGGCCGTGCAGCACGTCACCGGCGTCTCCGCCCGCGTCGGCATCCCCAACTTCGAGAACGAATCCCTCCGCAAGCCCGAGTACGCCGGCGTGGTCGGACTCATGACCGCCGCGATCACCGATGCGCCGCCCCCGGTGCGTCGTCCGCGCGGCTTCCTCGCCCAGCTCAAGGAGCTCTTCCGCCTCTAAGATGTCCGCGCCCGCATCCATCCTCTTGGTCGGCCTCGGCGGGGCGGGTTGCTCGATGGTCACGCGTCTGGCGACGCAGCTGCCCGCCGAAGTCGGCGTGGCCTTGCTCGACACCGACGCCCGTTCCTTGCCGTCTGGCGCCGCCGCCACCTTGCAGCTCGGCCGGGCGCAGACCCGCGGGATGGGCACGGGCGGCGAAGCTGCGCTCGGCCTGGCTTCGGCGGAGTCCGAAGAAGCGGCGCTCCGTCGTCTTTTCAACGGCGTCCCGCTCGTGGTCCTCGTCACCGGCCTCGGCGGCGGCACCGGCAGCGGCGCCGCGGCGGTGGTCGCCGGCCTTGCGGCCGAGACCGGCGCGACGGTGCTTGGTTTCGCCACGATGCCGTTCTCGCACGAAGGCGAGCGACGCATGCGTCAGGCCAACGACGCCACCGTCAAGCTGGCGCAGAAGTGCCACGGCCTGGTCGTGGTGCATAACGATCTCCTCCTCCAGCAGGTCTCGCCCGACGCGCCGCTTTCGGAATCCTTCGCGGCGGCGGACAACTGGGTCGGCGGCGCGATCCGTGGCTTGGCCGGCGCCTTCGCGCCGGGCGCGCTCGTCGCGGTTGATCCGGCCGCGTTGCGTTCCATCCTGTCCACGCCCGGTTCGCCCACGCTCTTCGCCTTCGGCGTCGGCCAGGGCGAAGGCGCCGCGATGAAGGCCGCCCGCGCGGCCTGCGATTGCCCGCTGGCCCACGCGCCTGGCGCCGTGTCCAAGGTCGCATCGCTCTTCGTGTACGTCGCCGGCGGTCCGGCGATGACCTCCACCGAGGCCTTCGAAGCCGTCGGCGCCGTCCGCACGCGTTTCGGCGGCGAGACTTCCACGATCCTGTGCGCGCGCATCGAACCTTCGCTCGGCGACCGCATCGAGGTCTCGGTGCTCGGCGCCTCCTTGCCTGCGCCGAAAGCGCCGGCGAAACCCAAGAAGGGCGCCAAGGCCGTCGACCCTTCCCAGCCGATCTTCGAGTTCGCGACGGAAGAATCGATGCGCCGCGGTCTCTTCGGCGGTACGCCGATGACGTTCATCGAAGGTCAGGACGTGGACGTGCCGGCGTATATCCGCAAGGCCGTCCGCCTGCCGCCGTCGCCCTGAGTTTCGCTTCCCGGTTGCGCCCCGCCCGGGTCCTCTTACGTTCGGCCCATGCCCGCGTTTGACGTCGCCGCCCTCCGCAAGGACTTCCCGATCTTGGGGCGTTCCGTCCGCGGCCGTCCGCTGGCCTACCTCGACAACGCGGCGACTTCCCAGAAGCCGTCGGTCGTCATCAAGGCCCTGGAGCGTTACTATTCCGAGCAGAACGCCAACGTGCATCGCGGCGTCCACCTCCTGAGCGAAGAAGCCACCACCGCCTACGAAGCCGCCCGCGGTTCCGTCGCGAAGTTCCTCGGCCTCAAGGATACCCGCGGATGCGTCTTCGTGCGCGGCGCTACCGAGGGCATCAACCTCGTCGCCGAATGTTGGGGGCGCACGCACCTCAAGGCCGGGGACGAGAT
>CAIXQT010000257.1 GCA_903921665.1 uncultured Opitutia bacterium | reverse complement strand
CGCCGTCGATCTGGAGGCGGCCGGCGGTGTCGACGATGACGAGGTCCGCGGCGGCGCCTTCGGCCTCCTTGACGAGGCGGCCCACCATCGCGGCGACGTCGGTCGCGGCGCGGTCGGCGCGGAAGTCGAAGCCCTCGTTCTTGGCGAGGGTCTCGAGCTGGTCGATGGCCGCCGGGCGGCGCAAGTCGGCGGCGATGAGGGAAGGCTTCCGGAGGCCCTCCTTCTTCACGAGGTGCTTGGCGAGCTTGGCGGCGCTGGTGGTCTTGCCGGAGCCTTGGAGGCCGACGAGGAGCACGCGCAGCGGTCGACGGCGGTCGATCGGGCGTTCGCCTTCGCCGAGGAGCTTCGTGAGCTCGTCGGACACGATCTTGACGGCCATCTGGCCCGGGTTGACGGATTCGATGACGGCCTGGCCGAGGCAGGCGACCTTGACGCGTTCGGTGAAGTCCTTGGCGACCTTGAAATTGACGTCGGCGGACATCAGCGCCGAGCGGACCTCGGTCAGCGCCGGGGCGATGTTCTCCTCGGTGAGCTTGGAGAGTCCCCGGAGGTCGCGGAGGGCCTTGGTGAGTTTGTCGGTGAGGTTGGCGAACACGGGAAGGAGGACTAGGGGAGGCAGTAAAGGCGTTCGGACCAGTCGTATCGAGGATAGAGTAGGGGGCGGCGGGCCCGATTCCGGGCGCAAAAAGGCCGCGTCACCCGGGGGCGACGCGGCCGAAAGGCGAGCAAGGCTTACTTTTTGGCGGGCTGGCGGTTCAGGACGGCGTCCTTGGTGCTCGCGGCGATCGTCATCACTTCGGCGATCAGTTCCTTGGGGACTTTCATCTCCTCGAGGGTCTGCTGGAGGTTCTCGGCGACGGCGTTGAAGTGCTCTTCCTTCAGGTCCAGGCTCTCATGGGCGGAGCGCATGTCCTTGCCCTTCCAGGGGATCGGACCGCCGAAGGCCGCCGCAAGGAATTCCTTCTGCTTCCGGTGCTGGGATTTCATGTTTACTTCCTCGAAGAAGCCGTTGATGCGCTTGTCGGCGAGGACCTTGACGTAGAACTTGTCGACCGCGGCGTCGATCGCGGCCTTGCCGCCCAGGCGATGGTAGAGGCTCTTCTCTCGGTCGGACTGGAACTTGGCGCGGGCCGCTTCGTCCGCGAAGACGTAGGTGACGCCTTCGTAGACGTAGGTGACGGGCGGCTGCTGGGCGCAGCCGACCGAAAGGACGGCCGCGAGGACGGCGAGGAGGAGGGGGAGGGGGCGCATGGTCATCGGGTGGGCTTAAACAAGTATATGAAATACCTTTTTATGCAAGCGGTGATTTCCGGCGCCCTTGACTCCCCGGTCCGACGGCGCAGGCTGGGGCTCGTCCGATGAGACTCAGCCTTTTCAGCGATTATTCCCTGCGAGTGCTGATGTATGCGGCGCTGAAGGGTGAGTCCTTCCAGATGGACGAGGTTACCAAGGCCTACGGGATCTCCCGGCACCATCTCGCCAAGGTCGTCCAGCGCCTGGCGCAGCTGGGTTATCTGGAGACCCGTCGGGGCCGGCAGGGCGGCATCACCTTGGCCAAGCCGCCGGAAGAGATCCGGCTGGGTCGGTTGGTCCGCGACACCGAAGGCCAGCCGGCCATCGTGGAATGCTTCGATCCGGCGACCAATACCTGCCCGATCAACGGCAGCTGCCAGTTGAAGGGCATCCTCGGGCAGGCGTTGCGGGATTTCTACGCCGTCCTCGACCGGCATACGCTCAAGGACACCGTCCACGGACCCCATCGGGCGCGGATGACCAAGGTGCTCCTTGGTTGAGTCGCGGGCCGTCTCTTGCCTTCCGGGCGATTTCGCCTCTTCTTCGCCTCATGGAAATCCTCATCATGGGCTGCGGCACGTCGCAGGGCTGTCCGTTGCCCGCCCATGACAACCCAGGTCTGGACCTGAAGGACCCGCGCAACTGGCGCGCCCGGACGAGCGTACACGTCGTCATCGAGGGCCATCATGTCCAGGTCGACGCCTCGCCGGAGTTCCGGACGCAGTGCCTGAAATACGATGTCCGCGAGGTCGACACGTTTATCCTGACCCACGGCCACGCCGACCACGTACTCGGCATGGACGACCTCCGCCAGTTCTGCACGAACAAGGGTGGGGCGGCTATTCCGGTGTATTCGACCGAGGTCGGCCTCGAGCGTATCAAGGCCATCTTCCCTTACGCAGTTGGTAAGCCGGCGGCCTCGGGTTACGTCTCGCTGGGACTGAACCTCATGCCCACGAAGCTGGTGCTGCCTAGCGGCGGCATCATCCGTTCGACGCTCCTGCCGCACGGCAACGAGTCCACCCTCGGCCTCATCTTCGAAGAGCCTTCGACGGGTATGAAGTTCGCCTATTATACCGACTGTCGCTCGATGACCGAGAAATCCCTCGAGCTCGGCGAGCATGCCGACCTCGCCATCCTCGACGGACTGCGTCCGAACCCGCATCCGACGCACATGACCGTCGATCAGGCCTGCCAGGCGGCGCACGACCTTCGCGCCAAGCGGGCGTTGATCACGCACATGACGTATCAGATCAACTACGAGACCACTACGGCGCAGTTGCACAAGACCCACCCTAAGGTCGGGCTCTGCTACGACGGTCTGCGGATCAAGCTCGGCACCTAAGCCGGCACGAAAAAGGGCGCCCCATGGGCGCCCATTGTTTTCAGCCTCTGGGCCGACTCAGAGTTCGGTGATGACGATATTACGGAACCAGCAGGGGTCGCCGTGCTCGGTGAGCATCAGCTTGCCTTGGCCGGGGCCGAAGCCCTTCTTGTTCTTGAATTTGCTCTTAGCGATGGCGGCCTTCCATTCGTCGGACTTCGTGTCGGCCGAGGCGCAGGGCTTACCGTTGAGGAAGTGTTCGATCTTGCCGTCCTTGACCACGATGCGGCTCTGGTTCCATTCGCCGATCGGCTTCTTGGCCTTGTCCTTGGCGGAGTCGAAGATGTCGTAGATCGAGCCCGTGTTGTGGCTGCCGCCCTTGAGGCCGTCGGGGTGCTTGTCGTCGTCGATCATCTGGTACTCGATGCCGAGCCATTCGCCCTTGCCCTTGGCGTCCTTGATGTTCGTGACCCAGTACTTGATGCCGTTGTTGCCGGCGGCTTCGAGGCGCCATTCCCAGGTCAGTTCGAAGTTCGTGTACTCCTTCTTCGAAATCAGCGCGCCGGTGCCCTTCTGGGCGGCGAGGTGGATGACGCCACCGTCTTGGGTCTGCCATCCGCCGGCGGGGACGCCGCCTTTGAGGTCGGTGAAATCGGCCAGCGTGAGGGTGGCCTTTTCGCCGGCGAAGAGGGTGCCGGTCGCGAGCAGGGCGAGGAGGAGGGATTTCATGGGGATGGCACCTACCTAGATGGAATCCACGGGGCGTGAAAGACTGATTTTACGGATTCCTCCCGCCGCCTCCAGCGCCTGGGCGGCGGCCGTCGTCCTCGAGGAGGCGTCATCTCACCTTAGCTTGACGTACCGGATATCGCTGGCGGCTTCCACGTGCATCGGGATCAGGCCGAATGCCAGGCCCGTCGCGGAGGATGTCTGCCGCGCCTTGCCTTGACCTGCCGTGTCTAGGCCGAATTCGACGAGATTCGAGGTCGTGCCGATGATCGGCTCGCCGCTCTTGAAGCCAGCGCTACCGATACGGTAGGCGATGCGCAGGCGATCGCCAACGAGGAAGAAATCCTTACCCCGTTCGTATTCTCCGGCTTTCATCGTGTCGCCATTCTTACCGAACGCCGATACCTTAAGTCGTTGCGTGGACAGCGCCTTTACCTCCACTGACGAAACCTCGCCATGCTGCAGATTAGCGTCCTCCGGCCAGATGAGCTGACTGAGCTGAGGCTGCCTGGTCTTACCATTAGACGCTTCTCCAATGTTCCGATAGGTGCCGTCAAACGACGATAAGGCGGGTGCCGAGGTGAATGCCCCTGTGGTGCTGTCCGAAGCGACGCAACCGGCTAGGTTGAAGCTAATCGCAAGGATCAAGGCTAGGACGAGGGTACGATGGGCTGAGCACATCGCTTCAGCACAACCGAATAACGGGTGTCGGCAACTTCTCGACCTTAGGCAGTTTAGCCTAGGTCTGGCGGGTCAGGGGATGATTTTTAGCTCCTGGAGCCATTCGAGCGACAGTTTCTGCCAGGCATCCCAAGAGGCGCCCTTGTAGCTGTTTAGGCCGTGGCCGCCGTTAGGTAGCTCGACGAGGCGGGCCGGCAGGCCGGCCTTCTTCTGGGCCTCGTAGAACATCCGGCTGTTTTCGATGGGCACGACCTTGTCGTCGACCGCATGCGCCAGGAAGGCGGGCGGCGTTCCGGTCTTCACATGTCGCTGCGTCGAGAAGTAATCCGGCAGGCCGGCGGCGGGCGTCTCACCCATGAGGTTCTTCTTCGAGCCGCGGTGAACACCTTCTTCCATGCTAATGACCGGATAGATCAGGATCGAGAAATCCGGACGGCTGCTCTCGCGGGCGATCGCGTCGGTGGTCTTACCTTCACCGGCATCGAAGTGCACGGTTGCGGTCGAAGCCAGATGGCCGCCGGCGGAGAAACCGATGATGCCGACCTTCTTCGGGTCGACCTTCCACTGTGCTGCGTTGGTCCGGACCGTGCGGATGGCCCGCTGGGCGTCGAGGAGCGGCACGTAAGGGCGACCGGCCGGCAAGCGGTACTCGAGTACGATTCCGGCGATGCCATGGGCGTTGAGCCAAGCGGCGATGCCGTGGCCTTCGCCTTTGGTCACCAGGCCGCCGTAGCCGCCGCCGGGGCAGATCACGATCGCGGCGCCGTTAGGCTTCTCGGGCAGGTGCACGGTGAGCTTAGCTTTGGAGGAATCGGAGAACTTGCCGTTACCCTCGGGCGCGTCGCCTGGCCAGAGCGGCAGGGTTTCGGCGGCGAAGGCTGTGGTGGTGAAGGCGAGGATGGACAGGAGGCGCATGGGTTTTGAAGGGATAGGGTGGGGGTAGGGATAGGTTTAGCGGCGTATCGTGGAACAGGCAGGCACAAAAAAGCCCCGGAGGGCCGGGGCTTTTGTCGAGTGCCTTGAGGCTTACTTACCGAAACCAGCGGAGGGCTTGCCGTCGGCTTCGAGCTTGCCGGCGGACCAGAGGACGGCGCGTCCGACGAGATCGAGGTAGCGGGCGTCTTCGACGGTGGCGTTGTTATGGCCGATCGTGGTGCTGAAGATGCGGGTCTTCTTCGGGCCGAACTCATTGGTCCAGGCGACGATCGCGTTGGCTTCGGAAGCCGGGGTGACCTTGCCCTTCTTGTCCTTCTTCTCCGGGATCTTCTGGTTGCCGGTGGCGAGGGTCTTGGCGGTCAGGACCTGGACGTTGTTGTAGAGCTCTTCGTTGACGGTGGTCCAATCGGCGAGGCCGGT
>CAIXQT010000256.1 GCA_903921665.1 uncultured Opitutia bacterium | reverse complement strand
CGTCCGCGCCGCCCTCTCCAAGGCCCGCGACCTGGCCGTCCAGACGTGGGAAGACGAGCACAGCGAACGTCAGTCCCTGATCGAACGCGAAGTCGCCGGCCTCTCGAAGCCTGAGCTCGCCAAGCGCCTGATCAAGCTGCTCTCCCGCCCGAACCGCGCCCGTGCCCAGATTTCGGACAGCATGCGCACGAAGGCCCAGAACATGCGCAAGAAAGGCGCCCCGGTCCGGGAGATCGCCGCTGAGCTGGGCATTTCGATCCCGTCGGTCTACAACATCACCAAGGACTAACCTTGCCCGCCGTTCCCGCATCGCCGAAGGTATCGGCGATGCAGGAATGGACCCGCGGCGATCCGTCGAAAGCTCCCGCCCGCGCGCCCTTGGCCCGCGGTGGTAAGCTCGATGCGCCCAACCTGATCAAGGCCTACCGGGCAGGCATCTTCCCCTGGTATTCCGCCGGCGAACCGGTCAAGTGGTGGTGCCCGGACCCTCGCTTCGTGATGCGGCCGGCGGACTTCCGCCTGACGGACAGCCTCAAGAAGACGATGCGCAAGCAGGGCTGGTCGGTCACCTTCGACCAGCAGTTCGAGACCGTCATGCGCCGCTGCTCGGAAGTCCCCCGCCCCGGCCAGGACGGCACCTGGATCAACGACGACATGATCGCGGCCTATTGTGACCTACACCGACTCGGCATCGCCCACAGCGTCGAAGTCAGCTGGGAAGGCCAGCTCGTCGGCGGACTCTATGGCGTGGCCCTCGGCCGTCTCTTCCACGGCGAATCGATGTTCCACCTCAAGGCCGACGCGTCGAAGGTCGGCTTCGCGACGCTCGTCGACCGACTCGCCGCCTGCGGCTACTTCCTGATCGACTGCCAGGTTCCCACGCCGCATCTCGCCAGCCTCGGCGCCTTCCTCATCGACCGCGCCGAATTTCTGGAGGTGGTGAAGCGTTTCCGCGACGAGCCGCCCGCGGGCGATGCGTTCGCACCTATTCCGGCTTCGGACGCGACTTGAGCAGCGCGCGGGCTTCGCGTTCGTAGACGCGCTCGACGATCACGCAAAGCTGCTGCAACGAACGACCGTCGGTATATACGGCGATACCCGCCTTCATATAAGCCTGCTCGCGCTTCTTCATCAGGTCGCGGATCTTGGCCTCCGGGTCGTCGCCCTTGAGGAGCGGCCGGCGCGAATTACCCGCGGTGCGACGCAGGATCGTGTCCACCGAGGCGAACAGCGTGACGACGATGCCCTTCGAGCGGACGAGCTCGCCCATGCCGGGCGGGACCACCAAACCACCCCCGCAGGCGATGACCGCGCCGTTCGGAGGCAGCAGGCTTTCGACCACCTGACGTTCCAGCGCGCGGAAATGCTCCTCGCCATGCTCGGCGAAGATGTCGGCGATCGAAGCGCCGGCCAGCTTCTCGACAAGTTCGTCGGTGTCGTAGAAGCGACGGCGCCAGCGCTTGGCCAGCTGGCGTCCGAGCGCGGACTTCCCCGTGCCCATGAATCCGGCGAGGATCAGGTTCGGAGAGTCTTCCTTGTTCGCGACTGGCGCCATACCGCCATAGCAAACCCCTGCCCGCCTCTCGGCAAGCGACAAGCGAGGTGTCGCTTACTTAGCCGGCAGGGCTTCCAGCGCCGCCTTGGCCTTCGGCGCCAGGCGTTCGGAAAGCCCCTGGGAGGCCTCGGTCAGCACGGCACGGTCGGCCTCGGCGAAGAGCCGGGGCACGGTGGCCCATGCTGCTTCGGTCAGTTCGTTGGCCGGTCCTTTCAGCAACGGCAGAACGGATTCCTTCAGCAGCGGGCGCATCTTCCCGAAACGGTTGGCGCGGACGGCGACGATCCGGGCCCAGGCCGCCTTGGAGGCAAGGGTTGAACCGACCGGGGTGACGGGGGTAAGCTTGGTGGCGATGTGGGCGGGCAGGCGCAGGATCTCATCTTCGACCTCCTGGACCTGCGAACGCTGCGTCAATTTCGCCAGACGATCCCAGAGGATCGGAGCGGCGATGGAGGGGCTGACACGACGCAGCAGACGATTCGCGCGCTGGGCGGTCGCGAAGTCCTCGTGATTCGTGAGCGCGACCAATTCGTCGTTGGTCAGCGGGTATTCCTTCGAGGAGCGACGAAGGTCGAGCAGGCGCTCGAGTTCGGCGAGTTTGGTCTCAGGTGTCGTGCCGGCAGGGGAATCATACTCCTGCGCCTGCTTCGGATTGAGCGGCAGGAGCGGCTTGTAAGCGGGGTCGAGGAGCAAGACCTGAGCCAAGGCGGCTTGCGTTTCAGGGCTTTCGGAAGACTTGGCGGTGGCGCGGACACGGTCGAACCAAGCCTTGGCTTCGGGCGAGGCTTTGATGAAGGTGCGCGAGTGGTCGAAGATCGCCTGCTGGGCCGCGAGTCGCTTCTCGGCGACCAAGAGGTCGGCGAAGGTGGCGTCGGACGGGGCTTCGGCCGCGAATCCGACGAGACAGGCCGCGCAGGCGAGGAAGAGAGAAAGAGGCTTCATGGTCTTATCAATAGGGGTTCGCTCAGATGGCCCAGTTGCCACGGAGGGCCGGCGTGTGGAGATGGTTAGCTTGGTCGTCGCCGATGAAGCCACTGGCGTCGGACTTGTAGTTCAGCTTGCGGCCCAAGCGGACGCTGAGAGCGGCGAGATTGACGAGCGTCGAGCTCCGGAAGGCCTCGTTGACGCCGTAACCGAACGGACGTTTCTCACGGGCGCACACGTCGAAGTCGTCTTCCTGGTATTCGGGCAGCGGAAACTCCGCTGCCTTGGCGAGCAGCTCCGGCCGATCGCAACGCATGCCGGCGAACAGTTTGCCGTTGGGCCCCTCGAGGAAGGGGTTGTTCGGATTACGCTCGGCGAGTTCCGATTCGAGGATGATGCGCGTGCCGTCCTTGTAGGTCAGCGTGACGGTCTTCCAGACACCACAGGCCATCGCATCCTGCGGGGGCGCGTCACACTCGGCGCTGATCGGGGATTCGTTGTCCTTGCCGAGGAAATACTGGACCGGATCGAGGAAGTGCTGACCCATGTCGCCGAGGCCGCCCTGGTCGAAATTCCAATATCCGCGGAACGAGCCGTGCGCGCGGTGCGGGTGGTAAGGGATGAGCGCCGAAGGGCCGCAGTACATGTCCCAATTGAGGTTCGCCGGAATCGGCTGAGGCGTGAGGTCGGGCTTGCCGGTCCACAGGTTCACCTTCCAGGCGATGCCACCGACAGGCGCGAGCCGGACGGTCAGCGGGCCGCCGAGGACGCCGCTGGCGACGACGCGGCGGATCTCGCGGGCCGGGCCGACGCCGTAATAGTTGGTGCGGTTGAGCCGGAACCAGGTGTTCACCCGGAAAGGCACGCCGGTCTGCTGGACGACGCGGCTCAAGGCGATGCCTTCGCCGATCGTACGCGTGAGAGGCTTCTCACACCAGACGGCCTTGCCACGGCGGGCCGCCATGGCGGCGATGACGCCATGCCAGTGCGGCGGGGTGCAGACGTGGACGACGTCGGCGTCGGGCATCGCGATGACCTCGCGGAAATCCTCGGCCGTCATCGGCGTGCCGCCGCCGGCCTGCTTGATACGGTCGAGCTTCGTCTGCATGCGCTTGCTGTCCACGTCGCAGATGCCGACGATGCGGTTCTTGCCGGTCATGCGCGGCTCGGAGTGCATCGCGGAGATGCCGCCGCAACCGACGATGACATGGTTCAGGGTCTCGCTCGGCGGGATGAAGCCGCGGCCAAGGACGTGGCGCGGGATGATCGTGAAGCCAAGGGCGGCGACAGCAGCCTTACGCAGGAAAGAACGACGGGGTAATCGCATACGGGGTGTTATGAGGAGAAAAGACCTCGTTCAATCATGATAGTTCCCCCACGCGCATGAATGCCGCTATTTGACACTATTCCGCCGTTAAAGGACGCCTGCGTTTTGCTTTCCACCAACTATCCGTCACCCTGCAGATATGCCGAATCCGTCCATGCCCGCCACGCTGTCTCCGGACAGTACGGCCTGCCTGCGGGACGCCATCGGACAGACGACAGGAGTGGCGTTCTACGCCGTGCCGGTCTGGCAGGCCGCGCTCTCCCTCCCTTCGCCACGCCTCACCGACCTACCGCGCATCTCCAAAAACCAGTTGCGCGAGCATTCGCCCGAAGGCTTCCTGCCCGCGGGCATGGAGCTCAAGGACCTGCTCGCCCGCGGCTTGATCGAAGAAGAAAGCACCTCCGGGACTTCCGGCGCCAGCGTCCGCGTCGTCTTCGGCAAATCCTGGTGGGCCGAACAGGAACGCGAGGCCTTGGTGCGGAATCCCTTTCTGGCCGAACTCTTCGGCGACCGTCCCACCCTCCGAAGGGCCGTACTCACGACTCCGGGCTGCAGCGGCGTCAGCTGTTATAACCGCTGGCTGAATCTCGACCAGCGGACGCTCGGCGACAGCCTCTTCGTCAACCAGTCGCGCATCCCCTTCACGCTCGGAGAAGACAAGCTCTCCGGCATGGCCAAAGAAGTCGCCGACTGGACGCCGGCGTTCCTCGACGTCGACCCTGTCCACGGGGCTTGGTTCGCCTTGTATTGCGAGCGCCACGGCCTGCGCTTCCCTTCCCTGCGCTTCATCCTGACGAGCTACGAATACACCAGCGTCATCCACCGCGCCATCATGGAGCGGGTCTTCGGCGTACCCGTCATCAATCTTTACGGCTCAAGCGAGACCGGCCACCTGCTCATCGAAGTCGACGGTGCGATGCAGCCGAGCCCGGGCACCGCGCTGCTCGAGACGACGGCCAACGAAGGGCTCGGCGAGCTCCTTGTCACGACGCTGACCAATCCCTACCTGCCCCTGCTCCGCTATGAGATCGGCGACTATGTCGAACGAAAGCCGGACGGCTATCGCGTGCACGGCCGCAAGCGCGACGCGCTTCGGGCCGCGGACGGAAGCGTGCTCACCACGCGCATGATCGATCAGGCCTTCGCCGGAACCTCCGGCATCGCGCACTATCAACTGCGTCAGAAGCCTGACGGTTCCGCCCAGCTCTTGCTGCTTCCCGAAGCCGAAGGCGATACCCTGCGTACGGCCCAAGCCCACCTCACGAACGAACTCGGACGCCTATTGGGCGCCGCCGTCACCGCGGAGTCCGTCAGCTTGATCACCCCTGAGGATTCAGGGAAATTCCGCCTGACGGTCCGCGAAGCGGCCTGAGCCCCGGAGATTACCGCCTTAAAAGGGGCTTTCGGGCTGGAAAAACCCGCCCCCACCCGCCAACTTGGGCTTTTCACCACCATGGAAGTCTACATCGACGGAAAGTTCTACCCCAAGGCCGACGCCAAAATCTCGGTCTTCGACCATGGCTTCCTCTATGGTGACGGCATCTTCGAAGGCATCCGCCTCTACAAAGGCTGCGTCTTCCGCCTGGACGAACACCTCGAGCGCCTCGAGATGTCCGCCAAGGCCCTCTGCCTCGAGATGCCCTGGTCCCGCAAGGAGATCGCCGAAATCGTCTGCGAATCCTGCCGCCGCAACAACCTGACCGACGGTTACATCCGCCTGGTCGTCTCCCGCGGCTTCGGCGACCTCGGCCTCTCGCCGAAGAACTGCCCCACCCCGTCGATCGTCTGCATCGCGGATACCATCAAGCTCTACCCCGAGGAACTCTACACCACGGGCATGCGCATCATCACCGTGCCGACGCGCCGCGTCAGCGCGG
>CAIXQT010000255.1 GCA_903921665.1 uncultured Opitutia bacterium | reverse complement strand
TCGCGCCGCCGGCGTCCCGGCCGCCTCCATCGTCGAGGTCGCCGTCCCCGGCTCCGGCGAGATCCCTTTCGCGGCGTACATGTCGGCCATGACCGGCGACTACGACTGCATCATCGCCCTCGGCGTCGTCATCGCCGGCGACACCCCGCACCACGAGATCATCGGCAACTCGACCGCCCACGCGCTCCAGGACGCCGCCATCCGCGCGGAAGTACCCGTGATCAACGGCATCGTCGTCACGAACAACCGCGAGCAGGCCGTCGCCCGCTGCCAAGGCTCGCTCGACCGCGGGACGGAGTTCGCCCACGCCGCCCTCACCATGGCCCGCCACCGCATCACGCTCGGCGATCGCCTCGATCAGGTCGAGGAAGAGGAACGTAAGCGCGGTGGCCAGGAACCTTTCGCCCAGAACTGAACGATGGACAACGACTCGCCTACTTCCGCCTCCGCGCGCGCCAAGATCCGCATCCGGATCAAAGGCGTCGACTACCGCATGGCGGACCAGACCGCGGCCGACATCATCGCCAGCATCGCCGGCACCGGCGCCCGCATCTCGGGCCCGTTCCCCCTGCCGTCGCAGGTCGAGGAACCGCGCACCGCGCTCCGCGAAGAGATCCGCAGCCATCGCCGCATGGTCGAGATCATCGGCTCCAGCCCGAAGACCGTCGACGCGTTCCGCCGGCATAACATCCCGGCCGGCATCGAGATCGCGATCGTCGCGCCGGAAGAGCCCACCGTGCCGGACCCCGCCGCGCCGCCCGCGAAGCGTAACCGCCGCCATGACAGCCGCGTGGCCGCCATGCAGTTCCTCTGCTCCTGGGAAGTCCAGCGCCATGCCGACATGGTGACCGGCCTGTTCGACTTCTTCTCCGAGCGCCCGCAACCGCGCGAATACTACGCCTTCGCCGAAGAACTCATCCAGGGCGTCATCCGCGACCTCGCCCTCATCGACGAAGTCATCGGCAAGTACGCCAAGAACTGGGCCTTCGGCCGCATCGCGCGCGTCGACCTCGCCATCCTGCGCGTCGCCATCTTCGAGCTGATGCGCCGCACCGACATCCCGCCGGTCGTCAGCATCAACGAGGCCGTCGACATCGCCAAGGAGTTCTCGACCGACGAATCGAAGCGTTTCGTGAACGGCATCCTCGACAGCTATAAGGAAGAACTGGGCCGCGACCCCCGCAAAGCCGAGGGTGGTTGAACCATGGCGGGCTTCTTCGAGCGACTGAAGTCCGGCCTGAGCCGCACGGCCGAGGCCGTGGCCAACCTGCTGGCGCGTCCGATGGACGACGCCTCCGCCGAACAGCTGCGCGAGCGGCTGATCGCCGCCGACTTCGGGCCGGCCACCGCCGAGGAAGTCGTCGAGGCGGCGCGTTCCGCCTGGAAAGCCGAAGCCGCGCTCCGCAAGACCTCCCCCGCCGAAGCCGCGGCCGCGGCCATCGTACGGGCGCTCGGCGGCGAGACCGCCTCCGCTGCCGCCTTTTCGAAGCCGCACGTGATCATGCTCCTCGGCGTCAATGGCGCCGGCAAGACGACCACCGCCGCGAAGCTCGCCTGGCGCTGGCGCCAGGAGGACAAGGCCTGCCTGCTCGGCGCGTGCGATACGTTCCGGGCCGCGGCAGGTGAACAGCTTTCCGCCTGGGCTGACCGGCTCGGCGTCGAAGTCGTCGGCGGCGCCGCCGGCGCCGATCCCGCCGCCGTGGCCTTCGATGCGACCAAGGCTGGCGTCGCGCGCGGCGCGGATATCGTGATCCTCGACACCGCCGGACGTCTCCACACCAAGGCCCACTTGCTCGAGGAGCTCCGCAAGGTCGTCCGCGTGACGGCCAAGGCCCACGCGGGCGCGCCGCACGAGAAGTGGCTCGTCCTCGACGGTTCGCTCGGCGCGAATTCGATCGAACAGGCCCGCATCTTCCATGAGGCCGTCGGCCTCACCGGCCTGATCGTGACCAAGCTCGACGGCACCGCCCGGGGCGGCGCGCTCGTCGCGGTGGTCCGCGAGCTCGGCGTCCCCGTCCGCTTCATCGGCGTCGGCGAACAGCCGGCCGACCTCCAGCCCTTCGATGCGCGGGCCTACGCCCGTTCCATCCTCGGCCTGGCCGAGTGAGGTTGTCTTGCCAGCGAGGGCCCGCCACCCCAGCGTGAACCCATGTCGGCCGAGACCGTCACCGTCCAATTAGGCCAGCGCTCCTACCCCGTCCGCATCGGGGCCGGGATGCGCCAGGAAGCGTTGGCCGTGGCCGAGCGTCGCGTGGCCTCGGGCCAGAAGTGCGTCGCGATCACCTCCCCTGGCGTCGCCGCCGCCCAATCCGGTTTCGCCGCGGAACTCGCCCGCCTCATGCCGGTGCTCGCCACGGCGTCGGACGGCGAGACCGCCAAGTCGGCCGCCGAACTCGCGCGCGTCTGGGATTTCCTGGCCGCCAACGGCGTGGCC
>CAIXQT010000254.1 GCA_903921665.1 uncultured Opitutia bacterium | reverse complement strand
TGCAGGAACATGCGTTGCCAATGCATGTAGAGACCTCGGCGCCATTGGTCGGAGTCCTTGCTCGCGACGTAGCTGCGGTTCGGGAACTGCATCGGCTCGTAATAGCCTTCCGGCTGGTACGGCTTCACGCTGGGACCGCCGAGATCCGCGACGTTGAGGAGGCCGGCGACGAAGAGGGCATTGTCGCGCACGAACTCGGCGTCGAGGCGACGCGGGTTCTGGGAGGCGAGCAGCCGGTTGTTGGGGTCGAGTTCCTTGAGGTCCGGGCGCAGGCTGCTGCTCTGGCGGTAGGTACGGCTCGTCACCATCAGGCGAGCCATCTTCTTCACGTCCCAACCCTTGTCGCGGAACTCGAGCGCGAGCCACTCGAGGAGTTCCGGATGCGAGGGCAGTTCGCCTTGCGAGCCCAGGTCGTCGAGGCCGGCGCTGAGGCCGGAGCCGTGGAAGATCTGCCACAGACGGTTCATCACCGTGCGGGCCGTGATCGGATTATCCTTGGAGGTGATCCAGTCGGCCAGATCGAGGCGGGTCAGGCGCTTCTGCTCCGTGCTGGTGCGCAGGCCGGGCAGGAACGACGGCGTCGAGGGCAGGACGACCGGGCCGGTCTCGTCGAGGAAGTTACCGCGTGGGAGGATGCGTACCGTGAGCGGCTTGGCGGCCAAGGTGACCATCGACCAAGCATAGCCATCATATTGGCGTCGAAGATTGGCGACGATGGCCCGGGATTTGGCGAGGGTGGCGCGATCGGAGCCGCGGGAGTTCAGGTAGAGGGCGACGGCATCCGCGGTGAGGCTTGATTCCTTGAGGGTAGCGAGGGAAGCCGGACCGGCCACCTTCAAGGGGTCGTGATGGGAAAGCGGCGAGACCGCGACCTTGAGCGTCAGCGCGGCGTTACTTTCGAAGTGGACCACGAACTTCTCGTCGGCCTTCAAGCTGACGGGCGAATCGAGCAGCCAGACCGCATGGACATCTGCGTCGGGCATCTTCAAGGTCCAACCTGCGTTGATGTCGGTCTGCTCGACGCTGCTGCTATAGCGGGGTTCGCGATGGGTGGCATCGGCCAGGTAAACCGGGGCCGGACGTTCCTTGCCCTTGGCGTCGATGATGCCGAAGCGGGCCGTGATGTTGGCGGACGAGCCGACGGGCAGGGAGCCCTTAGGGATGTCGATACGGACCGCGGCGATGGGCGTGGCGACGGCGGCGAGCGTGATCGCGAAGTCATCGCCCTTGGCGACGCCCTTCGGCATCTTGAAGGCGGTGCCGGCGGCGAAGGCGACCGGGGCCGGGGCGGGGACGGCGGGCTTCTTGGCGGCCGCGGCATCAGTGTTCTTGGCGGGCGCCTTGGCGGCCATCTTGGCCGGGGCGGCCGGCGGCGCGGTCTTCAGGAAGAACGTGCCGGACGGTGAAATCAGGCCGGTCGGATGGGCCGATACGAAAGCGGCCATGTCTTTATGCCAGAGGGCGTAATCGGCGAGGGACTTCTGGTCGGTCGAGAAGCCTGCGCCGATCTCGGCGTAGAAGCTGGCCAGCTCGGCGCGCAGTTGGGCATCCTTCTTGGTGAGATAGGCGTTCTTGCTGCGGATTTCAGGGAAGAACGGATGATCGTTACCGACGCCTCTCAGTTCGGGCTCCGGCGTATAACCATAGTCCGCGTAGACACCCCACTGTTTCACGTCGGCGAAGAACGCCTGGAGCGAGTAGAAGTCGGCGGATTTGATCGGGTCGAACTTGTGGTCGTGGCATTCCGCGCAACCGAACGTGCTGCCCAGCCAGGCGTTGGAAACCGAACGCACGCGTTCGGCGCCGTACTTCGCTAGGTATTCCTTCACCTGGGCCCCGCCTTCGCGGGTCATCATGTTCAGGCGGTTGTAGCCGCTGGCGACGAGTTGTTCTTCCGTCGGGTTAGGTAGCAGATCGCCCGCGAGCTGCTCGCGCGTGAAGGCGTCGAACGGCTTGTTGTCGTTGAAGGCCTTGATGACGTAATCGCGGTAGGGGAAGATACGTTGGTTCTGGTCGCCGTGGTAGCCGACGGTGTCAGCGAAGCGGGCGACATCGAGCCACCAGACCGCCATACGCTCGCCGAAGTGAGGGGAGGCCAGCAGACGGTCGACCTGCTTCTCGTAGGCGTCCGGAGAATGGTCGGCGAGGAACGCCGCGGTCTCGGCGGGCGTCGGCGGCAGGCCGGTCATGTCAAGGGAGGCGCGGCGCAACAGCCGCTCCTTGGAGGCTTCGGCGGACGGGCCGGTCTTTTTCTCGGCGAGCTTGGTGCCGATGAAGGCATCGATCGGATTCTTGCCGCCGGCGGGCATTGCCGGGATGGCGGGAGCCTCGAGCGGCTTGTAGGCCCAGTGCGGCTCGTAGACGGCTCCTTGGGCGACCCAGCGGCGGAAGAGCTCTTTCTGGGCGTTCGTCAGCGTCTTGTGCGACTCCTTTTCCGGCATGACTTCTTCGGCGTCGGTCGAGAAGATGCGCTTGATGATCTCGCTCTGATCCGGCTTGCCGGGTACGATCGCGATCGCGCCGCTCTTGCCGGCCTTCAGCGCGTCTTCGCGGAGATCGAGGCGCAGGCCGCCTTTACGGGACTTCGGATCGAAGCCGTGGCAATGGAAGCAGGTGTCCGACATGATCGGACGGATGTCGCGATTGAAGCGGACGGTGTCGGCTGATTCGGCGGCGCCGAGGAGGCCGGCGACAAGCAAAGGGGCGACGAGTGGCAGGACGCGCATGGGGGTGTCTTTATGACAACCCTCCGCTCCGCAGGTTTCAACGGATTTCTTGATATAAAGCCCTAGCGGCCGGCAGACTGCTTCGCGATGAAGTTGAGGATGGCCAGCCGGGCCGGGTCGTCGAGGTGGCGGATATTATGACCGACCGTACCATGATCGCGATCGTCGACGCGCAGGGAGTAGGTCTCGGCGTGACCGGCGGCCTTCAAGGTCGATACGAAGAACTGGTTTTCTTCGGCGCGGCTGAGCATGTCGTGCTGGGCGTAGATCGTGAGCACCGGGGGCAACGCCTTCCGGATGTAGAACGCCGGAGCGGCGTCATCGCAGGTGATCGCGTAGCGGGGCTGATGGCGTTCTTCGCGGATGGTGTAGTGCGTGAGCACCTGGCCGCTGACCTGGGCGATACCGGCGACGGAGCCGAGCGTCAGGCCATGCGGCTTCAGGCGGCTCGGGTCCATGCCGACCAGGAGCGCGAGGGTCGCGCCCGCGGAATGCCCGCCGATGAAGACCTTGCGCGGATCGCCGCCGTGTTCGGCGATATGCTTCACCGTCCAGGCGAAGGCGGCGGCGGCATCGTCGACGTAAGCAGGATATTTGACCTTCGGGCTCAGCCGGTAGTCGGGAGTGACCACCGCGACGCCGGCTTGGGCGAGGCTTTCGCGGATCTCCGCGCAGTATTCGGAACGCAAGTCCTTGGCGCCGTTTTTCAGGCCGCCGCCGTAGAACCAGACATAGGTGGCGAACCCCTTGGCGCCGACCGGTACGGTCAGGTCGAGCTTGCAGCGTTCCTGCTCGTAAGGCGTCTGCGAAACGACGTCGTCCTTGTAAGGGAGGTCCTTGAGGACCTTGGTCTCGATCGCCGAAGCGGCCGAGGCGAAGACGCACACCAGCAGGAGGAGGGAGCGCATCAGGCGATGATGGATTGGACGATCTTGCCGTGCACGTCGGTGAGGCGGAAATCGCGCCCGGAGCTGCGGAACGTGAACTCTTCGTGGTTGAAGCCGAGCAGCCGAAGGATGGTCGCGTGGAGGTCATGCACGTGGACGACGTCCTTGACGGCCTTGAAGCCGAATTCGTCGCTCTCGCCGTAGACCGTGCCGGCCTTCACGCCGCCGCCGGCCATCCACATGGTGAAGCCGTGGCTGTTATGGTCGCGTCCGTTGATCTTGCCCGCGTTGGAGCCGGGGGTCGGTAGTTCGACGGTCGGGGTACGGCCGAACTCGCCGCCCCAGATGACCAAGGTCTCGTCGAGCATGCCGAGTCGCTTGAGGTCGGAGAGCAGGGCGGCGATCGGCTGGTCGGCCTCCATCGCGAGACGCTTATGGTTCTTCTCGAGGTCATCGTGGCTGTCCCACGGCTGACCGGCGCCATGCCAGAGCTGGATGAAGCGCACGCCGCGTTCGGCGAGACGGCGCGCGATGAGGAACTGGCGGCCGAGGTTCGTGTCGCCGTACATCTCACGCGTCTTCTCGGACTCGCGGCCGACGTCGAAGGCGTCGGTGGCCTCGAGCTGCATGCGATAGGCCATCTCGAAGGACTGGGCGCGGGCCTCGAGGGCGGCGTCCTGCGGGCGGACGGACTGGTGGGCGGCGTTGAGCTTCGCGAGCAGGTCGAGCTGCTTGCGCTGCGCCGGACGGGAGAGTCCGAAGTTGCGGATGTTCTCGATCAGCTCTTCGACGCTGCGCTTGGAGGTGTCGACGTAGTTGCCTTGGTAGACTCCCGGGAGGAAGCCGCACTGCCAGTTCTGCGTCTCTTGGATCGGGAAACCGCCGGGGCAGAGCGTCATGAAGCCCGGAAGGTTCTCATTCTCGGTGCCGAGGCCATAGGTGACCCAAGAGCCCATCGAGGGGCGGACCTGGCGGGCTTCGCCGCAATTCATCAGCAACAGGGAAGGCTCGTGATTCGGCACGTCGGCCTTCATCGAACGGATGACGCAGAGGTCGTCGGCGTGTTCCGCCGTCTTCTCGAAGAGCTCGCTGACCTCGAGGCCGCTCTTGCCGTAGCGTTTCCAGGCGAAGGGGGAGCGGAAGGCGGCGCCGGTCTTGCGTTCGGTGGCGATATAGTCTCCGGGCAGCGTCTTGCCGTGGTATTTGTCGAGGGCGACCTTGCGGTCGAACGTATCGACCTGCGAAGCGCCGCCGTTGGCGAAGATATGGATCACGCGTTTCGCCTTGCAGGGCAGGGGCGCCTTGCGGGCGGCCAGCGGGTGGAGCGGGTCCACCTTGATCTCGGTGCCGCGCAGTTCCTGCTGGAGCAGCGAAGCCATGGCGACGCCACCGAGGCCCATGCCGACGCGTCGGAGGAACTCGCGGCGGGAGCCGAGGGAGAGCGGGTCGATGTGTTGCATTAGTCGGCAAAGATGAATTCGTTGCTGGTCAGGAGGACTTGGGCGAACGAGGAAAGGGCTGACTGCCGTTCGGGTTTCTTGCCGAACTCGCCGGCGGCGGAGGTGACGATCTCGCCGGTCTTGGCGTCCTTGATTACCGGCGACCAGGCGAACGAGTCGCTGTTGGAGCCGATGAAGTTATCGGCGATGAAGTCGATGCTTTCGCCCGCGGCGAGCTCGACCTCGGCGAGATTGACGGGGGCGGAGGATGCTCCCTTGGTGACGACTTCGGCGAGGATGCCCTTACGGGCGGTGATGATGCGGGCGCGGACGCCGTCGCTGGACTTGCTGGTCACCGCAAGCGTGCCCTCGATGCGATAACCGCCCGCGCTGCCGGCGGTCCAGCGGCGGATCACGGCGGTGGCGTCGGCCTTGTCGCCGGGGTGTCCTCCCTTGGCCGTGAGGAAGGTGTGGGCGAACTGCTTGTCCGGCACCTTGTCGGTGGGCGCGATGCGATCCTTGGTCTGGACCTTCATCTCCGTGAAGGCGACGGACTTGGTGGTCGCGTTCCAGCCACCGTAGCCATTGCGCCAGCTGGCCGGCGCCGGCGCCAGTTCGGCTTCGCGGAGGTATTCAAGGGCGAGCGCGACCTCCTCCTTTTTCGGCGAACGACCGAGGACTGAAAGGTAAAGGCCGTTCACCTTGGCTTCCGTCGTGGACAGCGTGGCGACCTTGGCGACAAGGGCCTCGGCCTGGGTGCGCGCGAACGGATGATTCATCATCCAGAGCGCCTGCTGCGGGGTGGTGGTCTGATTGCGCTTCGGGACGTGATAGTCCGGGTTGGCGAAGTCGAACGTACGGAAGAACGCGGGGAGGTTCTGGCGGTCGATACTCCCGTAGAGGGTGCGACGGGGCTCGGAGAAATTCGTCTCAAGGTCGAACGGCTGGCCGCCGACCTTGCCGGTGTCGAGACGGCCGGCGACGCGCAGCATGCTGTCGCGCATGGCTTCGAAGTCGAGGCGCCGGCGCTGGGCGCGCCAGCTGAGCTCATTCTCGGGGTCCTTCGCCAAGCCCGCATCCGTGAAGTCCGCCGTCTGGAGGAAGGTGCGGGAGAGCACGATCGAGCGGATGAGCCGCTTCACTGACCATTCGTCCTTCATGAAGGACGAGGCGAGGTGTTCGAGCAGTTCGAGGTTCTTCGGGGCCGGCGTGCGCACGCCGTAATCGCTCGTGGTCTCGACCAGGCTCCGGCCGACGAGTTCGTTCCAGATGCGATTGGCCATCACGCGGGCCGTCAGCGGATTGGACTTGCTGGCGATGGCGTTGGCCATGTCCAGTCGGCCGCTACCGGCGGTGAATTCCTTGACCTTGCCGTCGGTGAGGACGGCGGGGAACTGGCGGGGGACGGTCTTGCCGGGTCGCGACGCGCTGCCGCGGATGAACACGACGCCTTGGACGGCTTTCGGCTTATCGAGCAGCACCATCGCATGCGGCGGGCTCTTCGGGCTGGTGGCCTTGAAGCCGACGACCTTGATCTCAAGGTTGTTGCGGGTGTTGCGGTCGGCGACGTTGTAGGTGCCGATCAGGGATTCAGCGGTGACGGACGTCGGTCCCTTGGGGTCTTCGATCAGGTCGCGCCAGGGCTTCCATTCCGCGAGGCCTTGCTTCTCGGGCTTATGGGCCTCGGCGAGGATCGTGGCGTAAGCGGCGGTCAGCTCGACGAACTTCTTGGGCGTCTTCTTCTGCAGTTCGGTTCGCAGGAGATTGTCTTGGAACATCGTCGGCTGGGCGAACAGCGCGGCGAACTTGGCGACGAACTGATCGTCGGGAACATCCTTCAGCTGATACCACCCGCCCCAGACCGTATCCTTTTCGTTGACCTTGGATTTGAGCGCCCGCTGCCAACCATTGAGGATGGTCGGGTAGAGGTTGGTGCGCTTGGCTTCCTGGGTGTAGTTGAAGTTCGGCTCCTTGGCCGCGCGCAGCATCAGCGCGAGGTAATCCGCGGTCTTCGCGGCGGAGAAGGACAGTTCGCGACGACTGGCGACGAAGTCGTCATGTTTCTTCTGGAGCGCGGCGAGTTCGGCCTCGAACTCATCGGTCTCCTTCGTGCGGGCGAACGGCTTGAGGGCGGGGAGGCTCTTCGGCTCCTCGCTGGAGTTGAAGATCGCGTAAAGCGAGTAGTACTCCGTCGTCGGCAGCGGGTCGAACTTGTGGTCGTGGCAACGGGCGCAGGCCATCGTCATGCCTTGGGTGCCGCGCATGACGACATCGATGCGGTCGTCGATGATGTCCGGCGTGCTGTTGAGGAAGCGTCGTCCGAGGGTCAGGAAGCCGAGAGCGGCGAGATCCCGGTTGTTCTCGGGGTCCTTGGAAATCTGGTCGGCGGCGATCTGCAGGCGCAGGAACTGGTCGTAAGGCAGGTCCTGGTTGAAGGCGTTCACCACCCAGTCGCGGTAGGTGTAGGCGTAGGGGTAGCGGCGCTCCTCCTGGAAGACATAGCCCTTAGTATCGGAGTAGCGGGCGACATCGAGCCAGTGTCGGGCCCAGCGCTCGCCAAAGGCCGGAGCAGCCAGAAGCCGGTCCACGAGTTTTTCGGTCGCCTGCGGATCCTTGTCGGCGACGTAGGCGGCGATTTCGTCGGCGGAAGGATTGAATCCCCAGAGGGCGAGCGTGAGGCGGCGGATGATGACTTCGCGCGGAGCCTCCGGATTGAAGTCGAGGCCGGCTGATTTCAGCTTCGCGTGCACGAAGCGATCGAGCGGCTGACGGACCTTGGCTTCGTCGGCCTGATCGAGGGAAGGGGTCGCCGGGGTCTTGACCGACTTGAAGGCCCAGTGGTTGCGCGGGTCGTGCGCCAGCGGGGACGATTCCGAAGGCCACGGGAGACCTTGGCGCACCCACTCGGTCAGGGCGGCGATCGCCTTGTCGGGAATCTTCTCGTCGGCGCTCGGCATCGCTTCGACGTCCTTCGCCTTGGCATGATTGATCGCCAGGATGAGGCGGCTCATCTCCGGTTTGCCGGGGACCACCACGGGACCGAACTCGCCACCCTTGAGGATGAACTCCCGGGAATCCAGGCGCAGGCTGGACTTCTGTTTCTTCGGTCCGTGGCACTTATAGCAATGGTCCGCGAGGACGGGCCGCACCTCTTTTTCGAAGAACTCAAGTTGGCTGGCCGTAGGGACGGAAGCTTGCTCGGCGGCGGACACCGAGAGGGCCAATAGAAAAAGGCTAAAGACGGACCGGAAAGACATCGGAAAGAGGTAGGACAGGGGAGGGCATCCTTAGTTCCTAAAACCTGTTGGCTGTCATCGGGATGTAAAGCCGTTGCTGCCGATTTTTGAGTATTGGTGATAATGCCCCAAGGATAGGGTTTGAACCAGCGGCCAATCATGGTGTCTATGGAGTAACCCCTAAGACCCTTATGCCCTCCGTATTCCGCAAGGCCAACGCATCCCTGTTGGCCCTTCTTGGTTTCGCCGCACTGGCTTCCGCCGCCGCGCCGAAGCCCGTCGTCGAGTCGCCCAGCATGTTCGCCAAGGACAAGAATCGCCTGGTCGAACTCACGGCCGACCTGAACGGCTCCAAGCAGCTCTTCCTCATGGTCGCGGAGCTGGATGGCAACGCCTGTGACTGGTCGGACTGGATCGAGCCCGAGGTCGTCCTGGCGGACGGCACGGTGGTCGACCTCACCATGCTGAAATGGAAAGACGTCGAGTCGCTTGGCACCACCCGCGTAGGCAAGAACTACGACGGCAAGCCGCTGAAGGTCGACGGTAAGGAGTACACCCGCGGCATCGGCACCCATTCCCCCTCCTTCATCGCCTTCGATCTTCCTGGTCCGGCGAAGTCCTTCCGCGCCAAGGTCGGCATCGACGACGGTGGCGCGATCCGCGGCGGCAAGCCGAGTGCGGCCGACGTGAAGTTCGCCGTCTTCGCCAGCCGTCCGGACAAATATAAGCCGGTCGATTTCGAGGCTGGCCCCACGCTCGTACCGGCGGAGCTCTTCACGGTGCCGGAAGGTTTCGAGGTCACCGTGTGGGCGACCTCGCCGCAGATCTTCAATCCGACCAATATCGACTTCGATGAACGCGGTCGGATGTTCGTCGCCGAAGGCATCAACTACCGCGGCAAGAAAGGTCGCCGCAAGGAAGGCGACCGTATCGTCGTCCTCGAGGACACCGTCGGCGCAGGCAAGGCCGACAAGGTCACGGTCTTCACCCAGGATGTGAATCTTGAATCCCCTTTGGGCGTGGCCCATCTTGACGGCAAGATCGTCGTCTCCCAGCCGCCGGACCTGATCGTCTACACCGACTTGAACGGAGACGGCGTGTTCGACCCGGCCGTCGACAAGAAAGAGGTGCTGCTCACCGGCTTCAACGGACGTCAGCACGACCACAGTCTCCACAGCGTGACCTTCGGTCCGGACGGCAAGTGGAACTTCAACCAAGGCAACATGGGCGCCAATTTCACCGACAAGGCCGGACGGCGCTTCTATATGGGCAGCCCTTACATGCTGCAGGATATCGCCGGACGGCGCAGCGATGACGGCAACGTCTGGATCGGCGGCTTCTCCGTGCGGATGAACAGCGATGGCTCGGACCTCCGGATCGTCGGCCACAACTACCGCAACAGCTACGAGCAGTCCATCAACTCCTTCGGCGACATGTACCAGAGCGACAACGATGATCCGCCCGCCTGCCGCGTCTCCTTGATCATGGAAGGCGGCAACGCCGGTTTCGCTTCGCTGGACGGCAAGCGTTCCTGGGGTGCCGATAAGCGCCCCGGCCAGACCACCCCGGTCGCGGAATGGCGACAGGAAGATCCGGACACCATGCCCGCGGGCGATGTCTACGGTGGTGGCTCTCCGACCGGCGTGGCTTTCTATGAGAACGGCGCGATGGGCGACAAGTGGAACGGTCTCCTTCTCGCATGCGAAGCCGGCAAGAACGTCGTCTTCGGCTACCTTCCGAAGCCCGATGGCGCCGGGATGAAACTTGAGCGTTTCGACTTCCTGACCTCCAATAAGGAGAAGGAGTGGGCCGGTTCCGACTTCCTCGGCGGAAAGCCGACCGGAATCCTGAAGACGAAATTCCGTCCTTCCGACGTCTGTGTCGGTCCGGATGGCGCGATCTATGTCGCCGACTGGTTCGACCCGGGAGTGGGTGGACACGGCACCCGTGACAACGGGGCTTCGGGCACGATCTATCGTATCGCTCCCAAGGGTTTCAAGTCGGTCATGCCGAAGATCGACCTCGCCTCCGTCGCCGGCCAGCTCGCTGCGCTGCGCAGCCCCTCGCCCAATGTCCGTGCCGGCGGTTTCAACCGCCTCAAGGCCGCGGGCGACAAGGTCGCCGACGAAGTCTCCGGCCTGCTATCCGACGCCAATCCTTACGTCGCTTCCCGTGCTGTCTGGTTGCTCGCTCAGCTGGGCCCCAAGGGCGAAGCGGTCGTCCGCGAACAGCTTAAGTCGAAGGACGACACGCGTCGTCTCGTGGCTTACCGTGCGCTGCGTGCCGCCGGACGCGACGTGTTCGCCCTCGCCGCCGCCCACGCCGAAGACGCCTCGCCGGCCATCCGCCGCGAGGTCGCGATCACCTTGCGTGACTTCAAGACCCCCGAGGCGGTCGCCGTGCTCGTCAAGGTTGCCAAGTTGTACGACGGCAAGGACCGTGCTTATCTGGAAGCCGTCGGTCTCGGCGCGATCGATCGCGAAGCCGTCGTCCATGCCGCCATCGCGAAGGAGATGGCTTCGCCGGCCATGGCTTGGACCCCGGCTTACGCTGGTCTGACCTGGCGCCTGCACCCCGCGAGCACCGTGCGCGATCTCCGCACCCGGCTTCTTTCAGGCAAGCTGAACGAAGAAGAGCTCAAGCGCGACCTCACTGCGCTCGCCTTCACGCGCAGCGCCGAGGCCGCCGGCACCATGGTCGAGCTTTCTTTGCAAAAAGGATTCGCCCAGGTCGAACTTGCCAAGTGGTGGGTGGGTAATCGCAAGGGCAACCTCTGGAAGCCCTTCGACGTCGACGGCATCGTCAAGGCTCGCGGCGGCAACGCGGCGGCCGCCAAGCTCGTCGGCTCCGATCTCCCTCCTGAGCCCGCGGGCTCCAAGGCCCTCGCCTCCGTCGAAGTCATCGCCGCGCTCAAGGGCGACGTCGCCAAAGGTAAGGCCGGCGCCGCGGTCTGCCAGGCTTGCCATAAGTTCGATGGCAAGGGCATCGACTTCGGTCCGGATCTGACGACCTACGCCAAGCAGCAGTCGCTCGAGACCCTTGTCCTCAACATCGCGCAGCCTTCCAATAACATCTCGCACGGCTTCGAAGGCACGCGCGTGGTGCTTGATGACGGCATGGTCATCACCGGCATGGTCCTGTCGTCCGGTGATCCGCTGATGATCAAGTCGATGGGCGGCCTCGTGCAGTCGATTCCGCGTAACCGCGTGAAAGAAGAGAAGCCGCTCGACCGATCCCTCATGTTCACGCCTGCCCAGATGGGCCTGACGGAGCAGGGTGTCGCGGATCTGGCCGCTTATCTGCGCAGTCTCTGATATCAGGGCCCGGGCTAGGGCTACTTCAAATCGGGTCGGGGTCTGCGGACTCCGACCCTTTTAGTATGGGGTCAGACCGCTTCCGACTGATATCGATCGGAAGCGGTCTGACCCCATACTTTATTCTGTCCCTGCCCCTGTGCTTGTCCCTAAGAATCAGTCCATCCCTATGCGTTCGTCCCTCGTCGCCCTTTTCCTCTCCATCGGCCTGCTCTTCGGTCAGGCGAAGAAGCCGGCCAAGAAGACGTCCGTCGCCGCCCCCGCGGCGGAAGCCTCTGGGCAGTGGATCCTCGGCACCATCGGCGTCGGCAAGCAGAAGGACGGCTCGATCGATTCCACGGGACTCAAGGGCTTGGCGATCCGCCTCGGCGACGACGGCAAGAAGGGCATCGCCTATGACCTCGACCTATGTCGCCCGATCGGCGCGTGGTCCGGCCGTTTCACCACCGAGATGAACCTGATGTCCCGCGGCGATTATCCGACGGCCATCGGCTCGCCGATCTTCGTCACCGGAGATTTCGCCGGCTTCATGTCAGGAGTCGGCGCGTCCTCGCTGGCTCCGCGGAAAGGGTTCGGTCCGCTGCCGGTCGGCCAGGCCCGATTCAAAGGCTTCCATAATGCCGGCCATCAGGTCGTCGTGCGCTGGGAGGTCGGCGGCGTCGCCATCGATGAGGCCGCCGAGGTCGTCACCGCCAACGAGGTTCAGTTCGTCGTCCGGACGCTCGAGATCGCGCCCTCTTCCGAAGGCGTCACCCTCATGCTCGGCAAATCAGCCGATGCCGCCCGCATCGTGACGCTTGGCGTCACCAAGGTCGACCAGCTCGATGGTCACGCTGTCGCCCGGGTGGATGGCTCCAAGGAAGTCAGCACGGTCCGAATCGCTTATCTCCCGTCTGGCGTACCGCTGCCTCAGTCCTTCGAGACCGAGGTGCCCTCCAAGCTGCTGAAGGTCGCCAAGACCCTCTGGCCCGAGACGGTCGAGACGGCCGGCAAGCTCTCGGATAAGACCGGTGAGCCGTACGTCGTCGACGACGTGAAACTCCCTGTGACCAATCCCTGGAAGGCTCAGATGTTCACGTCGGCCTTCGATTTTCTTCCGGATGGCCGCGCGGTGGTCAGCACCTTCCATGGCGACGTCTTCATCGCCGCCGGCATCGATGACAAACTCGAGAAGGTCACCTGGCGTCGCTTCGCTTCCGGACTCTATCACGCGCTCGGCCTCAAGGTCGTGAACGGTGAGATCTATGTCACCTGCCGCGATGGCGTCTGGAAGCTCCGTGATACGAACGGCGACGGCGAGTGCGACACCTACGAGGTATTCAATTTCGACCTCATGGTCACCAGGAATTTCCACGAGTTCACCTTCGACCTGCAGACCGACGCGGCCGGCAATTTCTACGTCATCAAGGCCGGCCCTGTCCGCAAGGGAGGTCGGGGTTTCGATGAGATCTGCGACCATCACGGCGCGCTCCTGAAAATCTCCGCCGACGGCAAGAAGAGCGAACTCTTCGCTGCCGGTTTCCGCGCTCCGAATGGCATCGGGATCAGCCCGGCCGGCCAGCTCACCACCGGTGACAACGAAGGTACCTGGACGCCGGTCTGCCGCCTCAATTGGGTCAAGCAGGGTGGCTTCTATGGCGTTCCTCCGCTCGCCCATCGTACGTCTGAGCCCACCGACTACGATCGCCCCCTTTGCTGGTTCCCCAAGGAGGTAGATAACTCAAGCGGCGGACAGGTCTGGGTCACCTCCGACAAGTTCGGACCGTGGAAAGGTCGCTTGCTGCATCTCAGTTACGGCATGTGCTCGCTGTTCGGCGTCCTGCCTCAGGAGGTGACCTTCAATGGCCAGCCGCAGATGCAGGGCGGGGTGGCCCGTTTCAACGTCAACTTCGCCAGCGGGGCCATGCGCGCCCGCTTCAATCCCCAGGACGGACAGCTCTATGTCACCGGCCTGCGTGGCTGGCAGACCACCGCGACGCAGAACGGCTGCTTCCAGCGCGTACGTTACACCGGAGCTGCCACTCGCATGCCCATCGCCCTCGCCGCGACCAAGAAGGGCATCAAGCTCGACTTCACCTGCGAGATCGAGGCCAAGAGCGCGGCCGACGCCGGCAACTGGAATATCGAGGTCTGGAATTATGTCTGGTCCTCGGCCTACGGCTCGCCTGAAGTCTCGACGCTCGACACGAAAGTAGCGGCCACCGAGCTCGGTAACGACGGAAAGCTGCAGTTCAGCAAAGCGCAGATGTCGGAACGCAAGCACGACCCGTTGGTCGTCAAGTCCGCCACCGTCTCGGCCGATCGCCGTTCCGTATTCTTGGAGATCGCCGACCTTCGCCCTGCCATGCAGATGCAGCTCAAGTACGACATCAAAGCCGGGGACGGCGTCGAACTGCGCGGCCAGGTGATCAACACCATCCACGCGCTGGCCGAGTGACCGGGCGGTTCAGCTGCGGAAGCGCATGATCCGGCGGTATTCGGCCGGGGTCATGTTTTCCGTGCGACGGAAAGCGGCGAAGAACGAATTCAGGTTAGGGTAGCCGCAGCGATGGGAGATCGACTCTATCTTTTCGGAGGATCCGGCCAGTAGGCGCTTGGCGGAATCGATGCGGACCGTGCGCAGGCGGTCGCCGGGCGTGCAGCCGACGTGTTTGACGAAGGCCTGGCGGAGGCCGCGTTCGGACATGTGGGCGATGGTGGCCAGTTCCTTGACGCCAAGAGGTCCGGCGAAGTGGTCGGTGATATGATGGAGGGCGCGGATGACGCCTTCATGGCCGGTGGCCAGGATGTCGCTGCTCATACGGGTGATGACGCCGGCCGGCTGGATGCGGATAGGTTCGATCGGGGCCGGCTCGCCGCGCATGAGTCGGTCGAGGAGTTCCGCGCCCCGGTAGCCTTGTTCCTCGAGGTTCGTGTCGACGCCGGAGACGTATTTCTTGATCGCACCGACCGAGAGCAGGTAGTCATCGATGCCGACGATCGCGACTTGAGTGGGCACATGGAGTCCGGCTTCCTCGCAGAGTTCGCGCACTTCGACGGCCAAGGTGCCGTTTGCGGCAAAGACGGCCAGCGGCTTCGGGGACTCCTTCAGCCGGGTCATCAGCCATGTGCGGCGACGCTGCCATTCGTCCTGGGCGTTGCCACGTTTTCCGGTGGGCAGCCAGCGCAAGGTCTCGCAGGCCAGGCCGCGTCGACGGAGGGCTTCCGCGAAGGCTTCGCCGCGTTCGACCTGAGACCAGTTCT
>CAIXQT010000253.1 GCA_903921665.1 uncultured Opitutia bacterium | reverse complement strand
CTCACATGGCCAACATCAAAGCTAACAAGAAGAGCATCCGCCAGACCAACCGTCGCGCTGAGCACAACAAGATCGTCCGCACCCGTCTCAAGTCCCTCGTCAAGAGCCTGACCGGTGACAACGTCGCTGCTTCCGCCTCCCAGGTCGCTTCCGCCGCCGACAAGGCCGCGAAGACCGGCGTGATTCATCGCAACAAGGCGAACCGCATCAAGGCTCGCCTCGCGAAGAAGCTCGCTGCCGCCAAGAAGTAATGCCGGCCGGCCCCCTCACCGACCCCGTCGCCTAGGCGCCGGGGTTTTTTTGTCCCCGGAAATGTCCGACCAGCCTCCAGCCTCCATCGGTTTCGCCGCCGGCCTGCTCGGCGAGGAAGCCCACCGCATGGCCGTCTTGGCTTACGGGCCGGGCTGGGTCGCCCTCGACAAGCCCAGCGGCGTCGCGCTGGAAGAACACCCTTGGCAGAAAGGCGCGCCCACCCTGCTCGGCCAGCTGCGCGTGCAGCTCGAAGCCGGCAAGCCGGAGATGGTCCGCCTCGGCCTCGCCGAACCCGCCGCGGTCTTCGGTCCGGAACCGGAATCCGCCGGCATCGTGATCATCGCCGACCGCGCCACCGCGTTGGCCGACTGGCGCGAGGCCCTCGGCTCCGGCGCCTTCCGCTTCGACTTCGAATTCATCGCGCGCACGGAAGACGCCCCGGAAGACGCGGGGATCTGCGACCTCCCCGTGGGCATGGACGACTCGCAGGAGCGCGCGTTCGTGTCGCACCGCAACGGCAAGCACGCCCAGACCCGCTTCGAACCGGGCCGCGCCTGCGGCCGCTGGCGGCTTTGGACCGCGCATACGCCCTACCCCCGCCGCGACCAGGTCCGCATCCATGCCACCGAATGCGGCATCCGCATCGCGGGCGAACTGAAGTACGGCCGCTCGGGCCGCGTCACGCTCACCGATACGACGCCGAAGGGACGCCTCAACAAAGGCGAAGACAAACCCTTGCACCGCGGCCTGCTGCTGCGCCTCGCGCGCGTCGCCGGCAAGGTCGCCGGCAAGGAATTCGAGATCATCGCGCCCCGGCCCGACGATTTCGCGACGGTGGTGAAGCGGCTCTCGAAGGGGATCTGATCAGCCCTCCGACGGGAACCGCAGGCTGAAACGGTCCGTCGTGCGCGCATAGCCGTCAGGGCTGTTCATCCGTCCGACCGGCGCATACCGCACGTAGTCGACCTTCCAGGTCGCCGGATCGGCCACGCCTTCGCGCGCATGCGCGAGCAGGATCTCGACGACGAAGAAGCGGTTGTCGCCATACTTCCGGCTATCGAGCAGGCGGCATTCGAGCGCCACGGGACATTCGACGAGCCGCGGGACGCGCACGCGCTCGGACGGCGCGAGCGTGAAGCCCGCGCGCGGCACCTCGCTCTCGCCCGGCGGCAGCGGGCGCGCGCACTCGACCATCGGCGCGGCGACCGGCTCGTCGCAGACGTGGATCACGCACTCGCCGGTGGCCATCAGGTTGGCGGCGGTATCCTTGAGGGAGCCGTCGTCGCGGTCGGCCGGGGCGAAGACGGCGATCGCCGGCTCGGTGCCCATGACGTTGAAGAACGAGAACGGCGCGGCGTTGACCACGCCGGCGGCGTCGATCGTGGTCACGAGAGCGATCGGGCGCGGGACCACGAGCCCGGCGAGCAGCTTGTACGCCAAGGCGCCCGGATGGGCGGCGACGTCGAAACGCACGCTCATGCGCCGGCGGGCGGATCCTCGCCGCCGTGCGAGACGATGGCCTCGCGGCGCAGGCGGTCATGCCGGTAAGACATGATGATATAAAGGCCCACGCCGACGCAGATGCAGGAATCGGCCACGTTGAAGGCCGGGAAACGGTAATACGGCAGATGCACGTCGATGAAGTCGATCACGTGGTCGCCGAACAGGCGGTCGCGGACGTTGCCCAAGGTGCCGCCGACGAACAAGCCGAAGGCGAGCTGGCCGCCCTGGAGCTCTCGCAACAGGGGCTGGCGCCAGCGCCAGACGAGCGCGAGCACCGCCAGCGCAAGGAAGATCAGGAAGGGGCGGACGTCGTGCTCGGCGCCGAGACCCCACGCCGCGCCTTTGTTGCCGACATGCACGATCCACAGGCGTTCGAACAGCACGACCGGCGGACGCGCCGGGTCGTTGGTGAAATAAGCCCCGAACGGGATATGCCGGACGACCAGCAACTTGGTCGCGACGTCGGTGACGATCGCGACCAGGCAGACCGCCCAGAAGGACAGGTACGGTCGGAAGCGGGTCAGCATGGGGCCGCGGACGCTTAGGTGTCGCTAGGGTCGTCTTCGCCGCCGCCACCGCCGGTGCCGAAGCCGACCTCGTCGCCGATTTCGCCGAGCGGGTTACCGCCACGGCGGCGATGGGCGCGACGATTACGTTCGAGCTCCTTCTGGCCCTCGAGCGAATAACGGGTGAAGGGCACGGCGATCAGGCGCGCGGCCGGGATCGGCTTGTTGGTGATCTCACAGGTGCCGTAAGAGCCCTTCTTCATGCGTTCGATCGCGTCGGCGATCTCCTTCAAGGCTTCCTGTTCGTTGGAGATCAGCGAAAGGGCGAAGTCGCGGTCGGCCGTGTCGGTGCCGGCGTCGGCGAGGTGCTGCGAGTAACCGGAGAGGTCGCCGGCGTCGTCCTTGCCGGACTTCTTGAGCGCTTCTTCGGAGTGGAAGGCCAGGCCCTTATGGAGTGCGTCGCGCATGTCGACCAGGAGCCGGTAGTAGCGGCGGAACTTCTCCGGGACCTGCTTCGACTCGTCGACAAAGCCTTCGCCCTTGCGGAAGGGATTGGAGCCGCCGAGCAGGTCGGCGATGGAGGCGGTGGCGATGTTGTTCGAACGATTGCCCTGCGAACGGGCGGCGGCGGCGGCCTTCTCGCGCGCCTTGCGCTCCTCGTCCGGCACCCAGACGTTGAGCTTGATCTTCGATTTGTTGCGCTTCTCGAGGTAGGCCTTCAGGTCCAGGATCGTGTAGAACTGCAGCTTGGCGCGCGGGGCGACGACGAGCGCGTCCGACTGGTGGTGGTCGTCGCGGTGCTTGTTCAGGAGTCCCTTCTGGACGGCATGGTCGACCTTCGGCGCCTTCGGAGCCTTGGCGCCCTTGCCGGCTGGAGCGGCCGTCGCACCCTTCGCGCTCTTCGCGGCAGCGACCGGAACAGTCTTCGCGGCTTTGCCCTTGGCGACCGGCGCAGCCTTGGCGGCCTTGGCCGGCGCGGGCGCGTTCTTGACGCCTTTGACAGGTGCCGGGGCCTTGCCCTTGGCGGCGACGGGCTTGGCGGTCGGCTTCACTTTGGCCTTGGCGGCCGGCGCGACCTTCTTGGCGGGTTTCTTGGAGTCTTTTTTCTTGGGCATCGAGGGAAAGGTTTAGAGTTGCTGGTATTTGGCGAGGAGGGCTTCGCGGCAGCGTGGAGACACCATACCAAATCTGCCCGCTTCCACAAGCGTCGGGACCCAGCGCCAGGAGCGCGGGCAACGGACGCCTTCGGCCTTGTCGACCGCGAAGGCCAAGGGCGCGCCGGCCTGAGGCCTGAGTTGGACGGAAGAAACGATCCAAAGCTCGGTGAGCAAGGCCTGTTCCGCCGACAAAAGGGCGAAATCAGGGTCAGCGGGGTCGCCGGTGACGACCACCGCAGCCTCGAGCGACTGGCCGATCTTCTTCTCCTGACGCAGGCGCTCCATGGGGACATTGACCTGGGCGGCCAGAGCCTGGATGCGCGTCACGGCGGCATGGGCGGCCTGTCCGGCGGCATCTTCCCAGCGGGCGTCGATCGCCGGCCAATCCTGCAGGTGCACGTTGGCGGCGTCGGTGTATTCGGCCTTGGCGTTGAGGTGCGACCAGGCTTCGTCCGCCGTGAAAGGTACGAACGGAGCGATCAGCTTCAGGTAGGCGCGCAGGACGATGTCGATCGCGGTCTGCGTCGAGCGACGGACGGCGTCGTTCGGCGCGGTGGTGTAGAGGCGGTCCTTGACCACGTTGTGGTAGGTGGCCGAGAGCGTGCCGGTCGTGAAGCCGGCGAGGGCGGCGGCGGCGCGGTGGAACTCGTTGCGCTCGCAGGCGTCCGTGACTTCGCGGACGAGCTTGGCGGTCTCGACGAGGACCCAGCGGTCGATGGCGGTCATCTTCTCCACCGGCACGGCGTCCTTCGCGGGATCGAAATCGAAGAGGTTGCCGAGCTGATAGCGCAGCGAGTTGCGCATGCTGCGATACTGGTTCGAGATCGTCTCGAAGATCGCGTCGGAAAGCGGGATGTCGCTCTGGTAGTTCTCGGAGGCGACCCAGAGGCGCACGATATCGGCGCCGTATTTCTTCACGTAGTCGTCGGCGGTCTGCGGCTTGCCGTCGGACTTCGAGATCTTCTGGCGCTTCTCGTTCACGACGAAGCCGTGCGTGAGGACGGCGCGGTACGGCGCGGACCCCTTGACGGCGATGGCGGTCCAGAGCGAGGACTGGAACCAGCCGCGATGCTGGTCGGAGCCTTCGAGGTAGAGGTCGGCCGGCCAGTGCAGGTCCTTGTGCTTGGCGCAGACGGCGAGGTGGCTCGAACCGGAGTCGATCCACACGTCGAGCGTATCGGTGCCCTTGCGGAGATCCTTCGGCCAGGCGGCGGGAACGGGCGCGCCGGCGAGGACTTCCTCGGCGGAGGCGGCCCACCACCAATCGCCGCCGCGCGTGGCGACCTGCTGGGCGACGTGACGGACGACGCCGGCGTCGAGATAGGATTCGCCCTTGGACGGGGAATAAAAAGCCGGGATTGGGACGCCCCAGGCGCGCTGACGCGAGATGCACCAATCCGGGCGGCCTTCGAGCGCGGCGCGGATGCGATTCTCACCGGAGGCGGGAATCCACTTCACTTCGCCGACGGCGGCGAGGGCTTGCTTGCGCAGGTCGCCGCGGTCGAGGCCGACGAACCACTGGTCGAGCGCGCGGAAGACGACGGGCGTCTTGGAGCGCCAGCAATGCGGATAGGAGTGCTCGAAGCTCTGCGCCTTGAGCAGCGCGCCCTTCGCCTTGAGCAGTTCGAGCACGGCGATGTTGGCTGGATTCTTGCCATCGGTCTCGAGGACGGTGATGCCGACCAGCGACGCGGGGACCTTGCCGTCATCGGCGTAGGTGCCGTCGTCGCGCACGGGACAGTAGGGTTCGAGGCCGTATTTGTTGCCGGTCTGGTAGTCTTCGAGGCCGTGGCCGGGCGCGGTGTGCACGCAGCCGGTGCCGGCGTCGGTCGTGACGTAATCGGCGAGCACGACGGGCGAGGCGCGGTCGATGAAAGGGTGGCTGGGCTGGAGGCCTTCGAGCGCGCGGCCCTTGACCTTGAAGCCGTCGGTGGCGCCTTCGAGTCCGCAGGCGGCGACGAACGCCTCGCGCAACGCGGCGGCCACGAGATACGAGCGATCGCCGTGACGCACTTCGACGTATTCGAGGTCGGGGTGCACGGCGATGGCGAGGTTCGCTGGCAGCGTCCACGGCGTGGTAGTCCAGATGACGACGGAAAGCGGATGCGCCGGCGCGAGCTGCTTCGCGGCCGGATCGGCGACCGGGAACGCGACCCAGACGGAGTGGGAGCGCTTGTCTTTATACTCGATCTCGGCTTCGGCGAGGGCGGTCTGGCAAGGGATGGACCAATACACCGGCTTCTTCGAACGATAGACCAGGTCCTTCTCGACGAAGCAGGCGAAGCCCTTGAGGATCTCGGCCTCGTAGGCGGGATCCATCGTGCGGTATTCCGATTGCCAATCGGCGAGGATGCCGAGGCGCTTGAACTGGCCGCGCTGCTTCTCGATGTAAGCGGCGGAGAATTCGGCGCAGGCCTTGCGGACGCCGAGGGCGTCGAGCGACTGCTTCTTGGCCTGGAGCTCCTTCATCACCTTGTGCTCGATCGGCAGGCCATGGCAGTCCCAGCCCGGGACGTAGGGCGTGCGGAAACCGCGCATGGACTTATAGCGGAGGATGGAATCCTTCAGCAGCTTGTTGAGGGCGGTGCCGATGTGGACGTCGCCGTTGGTGAAGGGCGGACCGTCGTGCAGGACGAAGGCGGGCTTCCCGGCGGCGCGGGCCTGAATCTGGCCATAGAGGCCGTTGCGCTCCCAGTGGGCGATGCGTGCCGGCTCACGTTCGGCCAAGCCGGCCCGCATCGGGAAGTCGGTCACCGGCAGGTTAAGGGTATCCTTGAGCTCTTCGGCCATGTTTGACGTATAAGGGGGAGGCGAAGGGCGTACGCACCCCTCGGGGCGGGCAGGGTGAACGGGGAAGCCTTCGAGGCAAGGGCGGAGATGGGGGTAAGGGCCGTCCGGGCGGGGCGGGATTGACAGGGCGGACGGGAAACGCACGAATGCAGCCCCATGGATAACATGAAGCCCAAGCTCATCACCAAGCAGGCGGTCGCCATCGACCTCGTCCTGACGGTGGTTTTCTTCGTCTGGATCACCTCGATCCTCAAGAAGCATGTGCCTTGGTCCGAAGCCGGCGAAACCGCCGTCCTCCTGGGTGCCGCCTATTGCGGCCTGTGCCTCGCCGGCGTCTTCTGGATGGCCCTCAACCTCTTCCGCGTGACGCTGGCCGACCAGATGCTCCAGAAGACGGTCGACGGCAAGCAGTCCAACTGAGTCGCCCCTTGGGCTTACTTGGCGGCCGGACCGGCGGTTACCAGCGCGGCTTCGACCTCGCGGCGTAGCTCATCCGCCTGTCGGCGCTCTTTCTGATACTCACCCCAGAGGGCGGCGAGTTCCTCGGGCTTGCCCTCCTGCACGCGCTCCAGCCAAGCTCCGAAGGTGCGCCAGGCGTTATGGTAGACGGGATTCTGCCGGAGGATCTCGCGCCGCAAGGCCACGAGTCGCGACCGGAGGCTGGCCTTCACGGCCGCGAGGTCGCGATGCTTAGGCAGATCGGCGCCGTTGAGGACTTCGTCGCCATGGCCGACATCGAAGACGAAACGGGAGATGTCATCGAGCGATTCGGCCGACTCGCGCAGGCCGAGGCTCACGGGCGCCCGCGAAAGCAGCAGCTCGGCGCGATGCACGAGCCACCACTCGTCGGGCGACTTGGCCAGGCTCGCCAGCAGCTTGGACACAGGCTCGCCATGGGCGGAAGCGATGAGGGCGCGGGACTGATCGGCTGGCGCGCCCAAGCTCTGACGGAGCGCCCGCCAGAAAAGGAAGGCTTCCCGCTCCGGCGCCTTGCCGGCGACGATGTCGGCCAGCGTGGAAGGAATCGCCTGACGGCCTTCGCTGTACCAGAAATCATTCATGGCCGGCCGCAGCTGGGCGATGATCTCGCAGGTCAGCGCCTGGCGCGTCCAAGGCTCGGCCGCGGAAGCCGGCTTACCCCCGGCCAAAGCGACCCGCGACAGCCAAGCTTGGGCGGCGGCCTCGGCCGCCCGGGACGGCGCCGCCTTGCCTTCGCCGAGACGGACGACGACCAGCACCGTGCCGCCGGCCACCCGCATCGCGACGGGAGCCAGGCCGGGAACATCGGCCACCTCGAGCCGAGGCATCGGCGGTGGTACCGGCGGCAGGCTGAAAGCGAACTCGAGATGTCGCTGCAAGGCCGTGCAATGCGCCGCGACATAGCTGACCTCGGCGAGTTTCTCGCCGGCCACGAGCGCGATCGGCGTGTCGCTCGAATAGACGTGCGCCGGCGGCGCGGGCTCAGCCGCGGCCAGCCAAGCGCAGGCAGCCAGGAGCTTCAGCATGTCAGCCGCCGCCGAAGTGACCTTCGTCGACTTCCAAAGGCTCGCCGCCGGAAATATGCAACGGCTCGCCCATCGGCGACTGGTCGTTCTTCCAGACCTCGACGGTGGCGGGCGCCTCCGGGTCGGGGGAGATCCACTGCCATCGACCGATACCGAGGAAACTCATGGGAATGCCTTTGTCCTGGCTCAGCCCGGGCCCGGTGCCGCGGACGAAGGGTTTGTTGCCGATGCCGATCATGAGGTTGACGATCAAGGCCGTGCCGGTGCCGGCGGCGGCCGGCTCAGGGGCGGCGACGGCCGCAGGCTCCTCCTCTTGCTCCTCGATCTCCTCGATGACTTCTTCGTCTTCCTCCTCTTCGCTCTCGGCGGGCGCGGCGACGGCCTCCGGCTCCGGCGCCGTCACGGACGGGCTCTCAGGAGCGGAGGCCACCGGAGGGTTTGCGCGGATCTCTCGCACCTCCTCGCGGACGGACTCGAGCGCGGCCTCGATCTTATCAACGGCCTTCTCGGCGGACTTGGCTGACTTCTTGATTTCTTCGCGGACGGATTTGAGTTCGGCCTCGAGGGCCTGCGCGGCTTCGGCCTTGGTCTTGCCGAGCGACTCGGCGGCCTCATCGGCGTCGGCCACGACGGCGCGGACGGTTTCGGCGAGCGCATCGACCTTGCCCGAAATCTCCTCGAGGGCGTCGGTGGACGAAGCCGCGGCGGCGGCTTCGGCGACCTTCTTCTCCAGGGCGGCGAGCGAAGCCTTGAGGGCGTTGATCTCCGTGGAGGCGCGCTGGGCGACGGCCGCGACGGCGGCCTCGGCGGCCTTCTGCGTCGACATCTCCACTTCGGCGATCCGACGGTTGAGGGCTTCGTTACCGGCACGGACATTGTCACGCTGGAGGTCGATCTCCTCGGCGAGCTTGGCGCGAAGACGGGCCTGCTCGGCCTGGCGCTCGGCCTTGCCGCCTCCGTCCTTCAGGACGGGGATGACCACGATCAACGACGCGAGGAGGATCGCGCAGATGACGAGGAAGGTGTCCAGGCCGTCGCGCTTATCAGGCATCGCGACCAGGATCGCGAACACCGCGATCAGGTCGGCGGCGACCAGGAACCATTTTTCTTTGAGCAGTTTCTCGAGTTCGCGGTTCATGTGGGGTGCGGGGTAAGGGGATGTTCAGCGCGGACGCTCGACGAAGCCGACCTTGCGGTTGACCTTGGAGAGCGTGCGGAAGGCGGTGGTCTGGGCCTGCTCGGCGCCGGACTTGAAGATGCGGTCGAGTTCGCCGCGGTCCTTGATGAGCTCGTCGTAGCGGAGACGGACGGGGTCGAGCGTCGCGACCACGGCGTCGGCGACGGCCTTCTTGAAATCGCCGTAGCCCTTGCCGGCGAACTCGGACTCGAGGGTCGCGACGGAGCGGCCCGTGCAGGCCGACATGATCGAGAGCAGGTTCGTGACGCCGGGCTTGTCCGGTCCGGAACGGACCTCGGCCGACGAATCGGTCACGGCGGACATGATCTTCTTCCGGACGTCCTCCGGGCGGTCGGTGATGAACACCGTCGCGGCATGGTTGGGATCGGACTTGGACATCTTCGCCGTCGGCTCCTGCAACGACATGATGCGCGAACCGACCTTGGAGATGAAGGGCTCGGGGACCTTGAAGGTGTCCGAGTAACGATGGTTGAACTTCTCCGCGAGGTCGCGGGCGAGCTCGAGGTGCTGCTTCTGGTCGTCGCCGACAGGCACAAGCGAGGCGTTATAGAGCAGGATGTCCGCCGCCATGAGCACCGGATAGAAGAGCAACCCGGCGTCGACCGATTCCTGCTTACGCGACTTGTCCTTGAACTGGGTCATCCGCTCGAGCTGGCCGAGCGGGCAGATGCAGCCGAGGATCCAGGCGAGCTCGGTATGACCGATGACATGGGATTGGACGAAGAGGCGGCTCCGGGCCGGGTCCAGCCCGCAGGCGACATACTGGGCCAGGCAGGAATAGGTGTTCTCCCGGAGCTGGGCCGGGACGTAGGGCACGGTGATGGCGTGCTGGTCGACGATGCCGAAATAGCACTCGTTATCGTCCTGCATCCGACCCCAGTTCAGGACCGCGCCTAGGTAATTTCCGAGATGGAGGCGGCCAGTCGGCTGGGCGCAGGTCAGCACCACGGGCTTGGCGGGCTTTTTTTCGCTAGTTTCGCTCATTCCGGTCCCCCAGCGTGGCAAGGGGTTCGCCCCGCATCAAGCGGATTGGAGGCTCGGTGACGCTTGAAATCAGGAGGCCATCCGCCTACATAGCCCTTCGCCCATCTCGTCACCCTCATGTTGCTCGCCCAAGTAGTCCCCGCCACCGCCCCTGCCGCTTCCGCCGCCCCGGCGACCGCTCCGGTCGACCATTTCATCATCGGCGACCTCCAGAAGGTCGTTGCCAAGGCACCCGAAGACTGGAGCAACATCATCATTCACGCCATCGGCTTCATCGCGGTCGCCTACCTCGTCGGCTGGGTGGCCAGCAAGCTGATGCGCTGGATCTCGACGAAGTTCGGTGCCAGCCCGATCGCCGAATCCGCCGTCGCCGCCATCGGCAAGTCCCTCCCCTTCATCCTGCCGGCCTACACCCTGCTCTTCCTGATCAAGGACACGAAGCCCTACCTCGCCTACATCGGCTGGCTGAACTTCGCCGTCACGAGCGGGACCTTCCTCTGCTCCTTGGCTCATACCGCCGCGGTCTTCTACCTGGTCGCCATCCCGATCGCCTGGGCCCAGAAGGTCGCCGACCAGTCCGAGAACAAGCTCGACGACATCCTCGTCCCGATGTTCTCCACGGTCGTCCGCATCACGGTCATCCTCGTCGGCGCTTTCAAGGCCATCTCGATCGTCGACCCGAAGTCCTCGGACGCGATCCTCGGCCTCCTCGCCGGCGCCGTCGTCGGCCTCGCCTTCGCTTCGCAGGACACGATCAAGAACGTCTTCGGCGCGGTCATGCTCATCGTCGACCAGCCGTTCACGCTGGGCGACCTGATCAACATCGGCTCGCACGAAGGCAAGGTCGAGTCCCTCGGCCTGCGCTCGACCACGATCGTGATGCTCGACGGGCAGAAGCTGGCCATCCCGAACGGCGACCTCGCCACGCGTGCGATCGTCAACATCACCCGCCGCGACTTCATCCGCGCGCAGGACCTCGTGCACCTCGAGGCCAACACGCCGGCCGAGAAGGTCCGCGAGGCCGTCGCGATCGTCCGCGAGCTGCTGGTGAACCACGAAGGTTCCCAGCCGAGCCACCCGCCCCTCGTCCACGTGACCGAGTTCGCCGACTGGGCCGTCAATATCCGCCTGATGTACTGGTACCACCCCGCCGCCGCGGTGAAGCAGCTGGAGTTCAACCAGCAGCTGATCCTCCGCATCTCGGAGCGACTCCAGAAGGCCGACATCCGCCTCGCCGTCATGGGCACCCCGCAGAACCGCTGACCTTTTCGCCATGCCCCTCATCGAAGCCAAGAACCTGTCCAAGTCCTACGGCGCGATCCGCGCCGTGCGCGACGTCTCCTTCGCGGTCGACCGCGGAGAGGTCGTCGGTTTCCTCGGGCCGAACGGCGCCGGGAAATCCACCACGATGAAGATGCTCACCGGCCACCTGCGGGCCGACGCCGGCGCCGCGGTGATCGCGGGCTTCGACGTCGCCGATCAGGCCGTCCAGGCCAAGCAGCATCTCGGCTACTCGCCCGAAGGCGCGCCCGCCTACGGCGAGATGACCGTACGCGAGTTCCTCCGCTTCGCCGCCGACCTCCGCGGCCTGGCCGATCCGGCCGAAAGCGTCCGGAAGACGCTCGAGCTCTGCCGCCTCGGCGAAGTCGCCGCGCAGACCATCGACACCCTCTCCAAGGGCTACCGGATGCGCGTGGGCTTCGCCCAGGCCGTCATCCATGACCCGGAGGTCCTCATCCTCGACGAACCGACCGACGGCCTCGACCCGAACCAGAAGTTCGAGGTCCGCCGCATCCTCAAGGAGATGGCCGCCCGCAAGGCCGTCATCGTCTCGACCCACATCCTCGAAGAAGTGGGCGAGCTCTGCACCCGCGTCATCGTGATCGCGAAGGGGGAAGTCCGCTGCGACGAATCCCGCGACAAGTTCCTCGCCCGCGGCGCCGACCTCAACGCCGTCTTCCGCCGGCTCACCGCCTAATCTCCTCGTCATGTCCTCTTCCGAAAAATCCCCCTCGTCCGGACTCAAGCCTTTCACGGCCATGCTCCGCCGTGAGTTCGCCGGTTATTTCCGCACCCCGCTGGCCTACGTCTTCCTCGCGGTGTTCAACGCTTTCGCGGTGTCCTTGGCGTTCTTCGTCGGCGGGCTCTACGAGTCCGGCGTCGCCAGCCTCGACCGCTTCTTCCTCTATCATCCGTGGCTGTGGGCGTTCCTCGCCCCCGCCGCCGGCGCCCGCCTCTGGGCGGAAGAACGCCGCCAAGGCACGATCGAACTGCTCCTGACCTGGCCGATCACGGTCTGGCAGGCCGCGCTCGGCAAGTTCCTCGCCGCCTGGCTCTTCCTCGCCTGCGCCTTGCTGATGACGGTCCCTGTCGCGCTCACGGTCGGCTGGCTCGGCGACCCCGACTGGGGCGTGATCGTTTCCGGCTACGTCGGTTCGCTCCTCTGCGCCGGTGCCTGCCTCGGTATCGCGGCGATCGCTTCCGCGCTCACGCGCAGCCAAGTCATCGCCTTCGTCACGGGCTTTCTCGCCTGCTTCCTCCTCGTCCTCGTCGGCTACGGCGTGTTCGACGAACTGCTCGCCGGCGTGCTCGGCTCCGGGGGCGTCGATGAGTTCCGTCGCCTCGGCCTCTGGCGCAATCTCGAGCCCTTCACCCTGGGCCTCGTGGATGCGCGGCCCGCCGCCTACTTCCTCTCCGTGGCCTTCGCCGGCCTCGGGCTGAGCACCATCATCGTCGAACGCCGCTAACCGGAAACCAAAGCCATGAACCGCTCCCAAGCCCTGCTCGCCGCCTTCGCCGTCCTCGCGGCCGCTTTCTTCGTCAACCTGATCTTCGGCGCCGTCGGCGCCCGCGCCGACCTCACCGCCGACCACACCTTCACGCTGTCGGCCGGCTCGAAGCGCATCGTGGCCCGGCTCGACGAGCCGGTCACGCTCGAGCTCTTCGTCAGCCGCTCGGACGTGAAGCTCCGCCCCTACCTCGAAAGCTACTCCCGCCGCGTCGAGACGTTGCTGCGCGAATACGCCGCCGCCTCCGGCGGCAAGGTCCGCCTGGTCGTCACCGATCCCCGCCCCGACACCAAGGAGGAACAGCGCGCGCAACGCCATAACCTCGCCGCGATGCGCGCCGCCCAAGGCAGCGCCTACCTCGGCCTCACGGCCCAGCAGGCGGACACCGTCAAAGCCCTGCCGATGCTCGACCCTTCCCGCGAACGCTTCCTGGAGTTCGACCTGTCGAAGCTGATCGCGTCGGCTTCGCGCCTCGAACGCCCCAAGCTCGCCCTGATCAGCTCCCTGCCGATCACCAACCAAGGTCCGCAAGGAGGCGAACAGCAGGCCACGCCCGCCGACTTCCTCCTCGCGGAACTGGGGCAGACCTACGACGTCATCACGGTCAACACCACGGCGAACGAACTGCCGAAGGGCGTCGCCGTCGTGGCGCTGGTCCATGCCCATCACATCGACGAGCAGCTGGCCTACGCGGTCGACCAGTTCCTGCTGGCCGGCGGCCCGGTCTTCGCGGCCGTCGATCCGCTTTCGCGCATCCAGAAGTTCTCGCAAGGCAACATGCCCTTCATGATGGCGCCGATGGCCATGACGGCGGCCAGCGACCCGGCCATGCTCCGCGCCTGGGGCGTCGACGTCGCGCTCGATGCGGTCGCGGGCGACGCCGGCAGTTCCGTCTCGATCCGCGGCTCCCGCGGCGAGCCTGTCCAATACCAGCCCGCCTTCGCCGTCGGTCCGGCCGGCTTCGCCAAGGATTCGCCGCTCACGAGCGACCTGCGCGAACTCGCCTTCATGGAAGCCGGCGCGATCAGCCTGATCTCCGGCGCCGAAAAGCGCCTGAAGCTCGAGCCGCTCATCAGCCTGAACGGAACCGGCGTCGGCGCGATCAGCACGCTGGTCGCCAACGCCGGCCCCTTCGAGAAGGTGGCGCTCGCCTTCAAACCGGACGGCCGGGCGCGCGTGCTCGCGGCCTCGGTCTCCGGCGAGTTCGTCACGGCCTTCCCGAAAGGCGCGCCCGCGCCCGCCGCGCCTGAGCCGACCCGGCCCGGCGAACCGCCGAAGCCGGCCGCGAAGCCCCACCCCGGCCCGCATCTCGCGGTCAGCAAGAAGCCGGCCCGCCTCCTGGTGGTCGCTGATTCAGACTTCATGATGGACCCCTTCACGGTCCGCCAACGCCAGGTAGGCGGCCAGGCCGCCATGGAACCGTTGAACGACAACCTGACGTTCGTCGTCAGCGCCCTCGAGACGCTCGGCGGCAGCGACGAACTCGTGTCGTTGCGCTCGAAGGGCACTTCGCTCCGTCCTTTCAAGAAGGTCCAGGAACTCGAACGCGTCGCGCAGGTCCGCTACCAGGCGAAGCTCGACGAGATCGAGCGCCGCCTCGAGGAGGCCAACGCGAAGATCACGGAACTCTCCCGCCAGTCCGGCGGCGCCACGGCCAAGGGCATCGTCATCACGCCTGAGATGCAGCGCGAGATCGAGAAGTTCCAGGTCGAAGCCGACAAGCTCTCGGAGGAACGTCGCGTCATCCGCCGCGGACTCAGCGAAGACGTCAACTCGCTCGGTCGTCGCCTGCAGGTCCTCAACCTGCTCGCCGGCCCGGTCCTCGCTTTGCTGTTCGGCCTCCTCTACACCCTGGCCCGCCGCCGCAAGCTCTCGTAATCCGCCATGCGCAACAAGACCCTGCTCATCGCCACCCTCGTCCTCGGACTCCTCGCCCTCGCCGCCCTGCGGCTGGGCCGCGAGGAAGCCAAGCCCGTCGCGACCAAGCAGCCGCTCGTCGAGGCGGCCCTGCTGGAGTCGCTGCAATCCTTCGTCGTGAAAGCCAACGGCAAGACGGTGACCCTCACGAAGGGCGCTGACGGTGCCTGGACGGTGAAGGAGAAGTTCGGCCTCCCGGCCGACACGGAGGCCCGTCTCACGCCGCTCGTGCGCTCGCTCCAGAAAGCCAGCAACCACGGCCTGCTGACCGCCAACCCCAAGCGCCTCGAGAAGCTCGGCCTCACCGACGCCTCGCTCACGCTGAACGCCCCGGGCAAGTCGCTGACGATCGAATTCGGCCGGCAGACCGACGACGGGCTCGGCAACAGCGCTCGCTACCAAGGACAGCCGCAGGCGATCCGCACGGACTTCACCGGCGACCTCGACGGCGATCCCGCCTCATGGGCCGACCTGACGCTTTCCGCCGCGAAGGCCGCGGACGTCAAGACGCTCGCGTTCAGCTGGGCCGACGGGAAGAAGGAATTCAGCCGACCCGCCAAGGGTCAGCCGTTCGCCGGCGCCGGCGCGGAGAGCATCGAGAACCTCGCCGCATCGCTCGCCACCCTGCGTGTCGGCGAGGCGGTCGCCAAGGATGACAAGGACGCCGCCGCCGCCTTCGCGAAGACCTTCCAGGTCACGCTCAGCTTCTTCGACGGGAATTCGTTGACGCTGACGTTCGGCCAAGTCGCGGGCAAGGCGGCGGGCGAGACGCCCAAGGCCTTCGTGCGCGCGAAACATTCCGACCCCAAGCACAAGGTGAACGGGTACGCAGCTAAGGCCGAGTTCACCGTTCCGTCTTGGATCATGGAGCAGATTCCTGTCTCCGCCGCCGCCTTCGCGAAGCAAGCCCAGCCACCAGCTGGCCCGGCGGCCATTCCCAGCCTCGCCGTCCCGGCGGTAAAATAAGGCAAAATCGCCCTCTCCTGCAAAAGCCCTTGCCTCCCGAGGCGAGGGCTTTTTCGTATCCGCTACCGATGGCCGCCGCCGAATCCCAGTCCCTCAGCACCTACCTGCCCGCCCTCGTGCAGATCGTCCTGGGCCTCGCGATCCCCGCCGTCATCCTGATCGTCAGCCACGTCTTCGGCCAGCGCGCCAAGGGCAACTACATCAAGGACAAGGCCTACGAATGCGGCCTGCCGATGGAAGGAAAGCCCCACCCCCGCTTCGCCGTGAAGTTCTACGTGACGGCGATGCTGTTCATCCTCTTCGACATCGAAGTCGTCTTCCTCGTGCCTTGGGCTCTGGTCTACCGCGAGTTCCTCGCCGCCGGCATCGCCATCACGGCCGCCACGGCGGTCTTCCTCGGCGTCCTCGTCCTCGGTCTGGCCTACGAGTTCAAGCGCGGCGCGCTGGAGTGGGAGAAATAAGCCGTTCCTGACGAGTCGTGAGATTCTCACTCGACCGCATCCTATTATTGTTATAGGCAAACGGCGATGAACTCCTCTATCGCCTCCCTCCTCGCTCAAGTCTCCAACGACGAAGCTGCTGCTGCCGGCATCATGGCCTTCCTGGCCGCCTTCGCCTTCGTCTTCATCGCCATCGCCGTGGTCGTGGTGGTCGGCATGTGGAAAACCTTTGAAAAAGCCGGCCAGCCTGGCTGGGCCTCGATCATCCCGTTCTACAACCTGGTGGTCATGTTCCGCATCGGTGGACAGTCCGGTTGGTTCGCCCTCAGCTACTTCCTGAACTTCATCCCGATCATCGGCAGCCTGGCTTTCCTCGGCATCCTCGTCTGGAACCACGTGAACATCAGCAAGCGCTTCGGCCAGGGCGTCGGTTTCGCGATCGGCCTCGTGCTCCTGGCTCCGATCTTCTGGCTTATCCTCGGCTTCGGTTCCTCGAAGTACGTCGCTGAGCAGCCTGCCCAGGCCTAAGCTACCCTTCACCACCTAAATGAAAAGGGCGCCCGATGGGCGCCCTTTTTCGTGCCTAGGTCCGATGCTCAGGGGCCGCAGATGCCGCAGCCTCCGGGCAGCTCGCGGAAGAAGTCGTGGCCCTTGTCGTCGACGAGGATGAAGGCGGGGAAGTCGACGACTTCGATCTTCCAGACGGCTTCCATGCCGAGCTCGGGATAGTCGATGACCTCGACCTTGCGGATGTTCTCCTGGGCGAGGATGGCCGCGGGGCCGCCGATGGATCCGAGATAGAAACCGCCGTGCGCCTTGCAGGCATTGGTGACGGTCTCTCCGCGATTGCCCTTGGCGATCATGACGAGCGAACCGCCATGCTTCTGGAAGAGTTCGACGTAGCTGTCCATGCGGCCGGCGGTGGTCGGACCGAATGAGCCGGACGCCATGCCGACCGGAGTCTTGGCGGGGCCGGCGTAATAGACGGGATGGTCCTTGATGTACTGCGGGAGGCCTTCGCCCTTCTCGAGGCGTTCGCGGATCTTGGCGTGCGCGATGTCGCGGGCGACGACGAGCGTGCCGGTGAGCGCGAGACGCGTGGTGACAGGATGCTTCGAAAGCTCGGCGCGGATGTCCGCCATGGGGCGGTTGAGGTCGATCTTCACGACTTTCGTGGCGTCGGCATGCTTGCGCGCGTCGGCGGGGATGAAGCGACCGGGGTTCGTCTCGAGCTGCTCGATCCAGATGCCGTCCTTGTCGATCTTGGCCTTGGCGTTGCGGTCGGCGGAGCAGGAGACGGCGAGGCCGATCGGGCACGAGGCGCCGTGGCGCGGCAGGCGGACGACGCGCACGACGAGGGCGAACCACTTACCGCCGAACTGCGCGCCGATGCCGAGCTGATGCGAGAT
>CAIXQT010000252.1 GCA_903921665.1 uncultured Opitutia bacterium | reverse complement strand
GTGCCCGCCGTTGGGCCGATCGAGGTACTAATCTCACCCGGCGAACGGCGGCCATGGCTATGGCCGCCCTACCCATGATAGGTATTAGCGGCTGGCGGTTATCGGATAGGATAAAACAGCAAAGGGAAACCGGAGACCGGATGATTGGCGGGGGTGCCTTGAGGTAGGGCGGGCTCTGCGTGCCCGCCGTTAGGCCGATCGAGGTACGAATCTCACATGGCGAACGGCGGCCATGGCAATGGCCGCCCTACCCATGATGGGTATTAGCGGTTGGCGGTTAGCGGATAGGATAAAGCAGCAAAGGGAAACCGGAGACCGGTACGAATGGCCTACCCGTACCCCTACTTACCAGCCTTCCCACTGCGCCACACCTTCTTGTCCGGGGTGACGAGGATGACGTCCAGTTTCTCGCGTTGGGCGATGGCCTTGGCCTGTTCGAAGCCGACGGCCATCAATGCGGTGGACCAACCATCCGCCTGGAAGCAGCTTTCGTGGAAGACCGCCGCCATCTCGAGCGTAGGTTCTACGGGGCGCCCGGTCTTAGGGGAGAGGATGTGCGAGACGGGTTTGCCGGCGGCGATCTTCTTGGCCCGATAGAGGCCGGAGGTGCTCAGGGCGCGGTCGGTCAGCAACATCGATTGCAGCATCAGCCGCGGGTTGAACGGGTCTTCGATCCCGACGCGCCAGGAGCCGGCCGCGAGGATCTCGCCACCCACTTCGACGAGATACTCGTTCTGTCCTTGGGCGCGGAGGAGCGCCGCGGCGCGGTCGGCGGCGTAGCCTTGCAGCACGGAGCCGAGGTCGAGGTTCACGCCTTCATGGCTCTTGGCGAGGGTCAGGTTCTCTTTGTCCAGCTTCAGCTTATGCCAGCCCACCTTCGTGAGCGCGGCCTTGACCTGCTCGGGGGACGGGTCGGGCCGCTTGCCAGCCGGTCCGTAGCCCCAGAGGTTCGTCAACGGCGCCACGGTGATATCATACATCCCTTCGGACGCTTTGCTCAGCTTCAACGCGAACCCCACCGTCTCGGCGAGCTCTGGCGTGATGCCGAAAGGTTGGGTCGACTCGAGGTGATTGAAGTCGGCGGTCGTCGATGACTCGCGCCAATGAGAGAGCGCGAACTCGAGGCGGTTGATCTCGGCCTCGAGTTCGCGCTTGAGGATCTCGACGTCGACGTCGCTGCCGCGCACCTTGACCGTCCAGGTGGTGCCGAATGCGGCCCCGTGCAGTTCGGTGACCGTGCGGCGAGCGGAAGTCTCCGGCGATTCTTCCGCGTTGAATTCCGTGCGCGGCAGGAAAGCCACGACCGCACCGAGCGCCAAGACGACGCCGGCCCAGGTGTCCCGGCGGCCCCAGGTCTCGTCCTGATTGGCCGAACGCACGAACTTGAAGAGCGCCCCGGTGGGGCAGCCGTACTTGCAGTACGCCTGCGGCACGAAGACCGAGGCGACCAGCCCGGCCACCGCCAAGGTGAGCGGAATCGCGACCCCGACCCCGAGGACCCAGGCGTCGAAGGGCTCGGCTTGGCCGAGGCTCCAGCGGGGCCAGATCAGCGCGGCCAAAAAGGCCCCGGCAAGGGCGATGGCGGGCAGTTTGCCTAGCCAGGCATGCCAACGGGCGGGGACGGCCAGTTGGAGGCGCTTAAGGCCTCCCAGGAGCTCCTGAGCGGCCCCGTGGGGGCAGGCATGGTGGCAGTAAAGCTGACGGCGGGCGCCCCAAGGGACGAGCAGGGCCACGGCTCCGAGGAACAGAAGGGCGGAGGCCTGCGTCCAGGGCAGGCCGTGGCGGGCCCAGCCGGCGAAGAGGGAAAGCGAAAGCAGCTGGCCGAGCCAGAGGCCGAGGCCGCCGACCAACAGGACCTGCCAGATCGTCCGGATGACCGGGCGGCCATGCAGCGACGTGAAGGTCATCAGCAACGCCCCAATGAGGAAGCACCACAGCGCCCCGGTGCGGAGCTGTTGCTGCGCGTCCTGTCGTTCGCGGCGGGAGCCATGCGCATCGTCGGCGAAACGCGTCTGCAGCCCCTTCGCGATCGCGTAGCTCGTGAGCGTCGCGCCGGCCACGGTGTCGAGCTCGGCCTTGCGGAAATCGAAGTCGGCCCACTCGCGCGTGTTCCACTTCGTGAGATTGCCGAAGAACGTCCGGCCTTGCGCGTCCGGTTCCTGTTCCTTGATGCGGCTGACGTAATCCGTGGTGTCGTAGGTCGAGCGGAGCACGACTTTCCGGAGGCGGAGACCGTCCGCCTCGACGGCGATGAGCGTCTCGCTCGGGCCGGCGTAGCCGAGGACTTCGTCGGCCGAAGGGGAGGAGCGGACGACGAAGCCGAGGTGGGCGCGGTTGGGCCCGCGGACGAGGTTCCACCCGAGCCGCGGGGTGTTGGGCTCGAAGCCGGCGGCGTCCGGGAAACCGGCGTCCTGGATTTCCTTCAGGGAGAGCGCGGTCGGGAAGCGCAGGGAGACGTAGTTACCCGAGAGCCGCTTCTGGATCGATTCCGTGATCGCGTAGGCCGTCAGCGTCGAGCCCGCGTAGGCTTCGAGCTTCGGCGCGGGCTGCGTGGTGGGGCGCCAATCCTTGAAGGACTTCTCGAACGCGGACTCCTTGCGCAGCGAATCGACGTGCTCGGGCGTGTCCTCGCTCGACAGGATGCGCGTGCCGACGATCTTCTCGTGCAGGTCGAGGGCGACGAGCACGTTGCTCGGCCCGGCGTACCCGACGATGCTGTCGGCGTCCGGCGAGGTCGTCACGAGCCGGCCGAGGCGGTTGCCGTATTGGTCCTGGACGAGCAGGGTCTGGTTCGGGCCCGACTTGAGGCGCTTGGCGGAGGGGAAGAACGCCTTGGCGTCGTCGAGCCCCAGACGCGTGAGCGCCGACTCCGTGACCGGCGTGGTGCGTTGCAGCAGCAGGGCGGCCAACGCCAGCGCCGCGAGGCGCCAGCTCTTGACCAGCCAGGCGCTGACGCGGGGCGACGGCATCGCTTAGTCGGCGCGGACGAGCTGGAAGGCGTCGGCGTGGACGTTGCCCTTGGCGCCGTCGGTCGAGAGGACGAGGGTGTGGGTGCCGGCCGCGAAGGTGAACTTGCCGAGGACGGCGGGTTTCTCGATCACGCCGACCTTCTGGTT
>CAIXQT010000251.1 GCA_903921665.1 uncultured Opitutia bacterium | reverse complement strand
GCCTTGAGGGCATCCTTCTGGGCCTGCTTCGTATAGACCAGCTCCCAGCTCACCAGCGGAGCTTCTTGGCGGATTTCTTCAGCGGCTCCTTCATGCCGCGGCGGATCGACGCGCTCACGCCCGGGATCGCCGAGAGATGGAGGGTCTCCTGGATGTTCGCCCAGTCAGCCTCGCTCACCAGCACCGCATTACCGCGCTTGCCTGTGATCTGGATCGGCTCGTGGACGGAGGCCTCGATCAGCTTGTAGAGCTGGGCGCGGGCCCGGGTGGCGGTAATCGTCGTCATAGACACAAAGGTACGCAAAAGCGTACGCATGGCAAGGGCGTCTTCCTGTGCGAGTATCGAGTCTGGAGTGTCGAGTATCGGGCGATGCATAGATTTCACACCGACGCTCCTCATCTCTCTAGCCCCCTTCAATCCCGGGAATCCCCCAGCATGGGGTCTGACTTCGTTCGGAATACTGAACGTGTCTGACCTCATGCTAGTCCAGGTAGGGACGCGATGACATCGCCTCCGCTGTCTCTCTGCCGCTCCCAACCGCCAACCGCTAACCGCCACCACCTCGCGACTTCATCGCGCCGGTAGGGACGGCTCTCCGAGCCGTCCGCTAGGGAATTTTTACCCTTGGCTAAACACGGGTGATTCACCAAGGTATGTGAGGACTGGGATTTCTCGGTCGGAAAGGCGGCCGACGTTTAGACGTCACCGCCTTTTTTGTTTTCAATCCAGCCCACCAGATGTTTGCGCACGACATCGAATGCCGGATTGGCTGCCGAGGGCTTGATGATATGCCGGGCGGCCGGATAGGCGCAAAGATCGGCGACCTGTAATCCGGCGACATTGTCGCGCTTGGCGCGTATTACCCAGCGGATTGGAATATCGGTATCGGCGGACTCATGGGCGGCGAGCCAGGCGACCAGCTCTCTATCTTCACGCTTGCCCCGTGCCTCGGCGATGAGGGTGACCGAAATTTTGTCCAGTAGCTTGGCGCGCTTAGATATTAGGCGTAGGCCGTGCTGGAGCGCTTCATGATAAGGCAGGTGAGTTGAATCGGGTTCAGCCGAGTTTTTGTGGAAACATGATATGATTAACTCAAAGGGTGCGATGTGGATGAGCTCGGTAATGGCCTGCATTAGCCGGAGACGATCCGGGGCGTGATGGAACTGGCTGAAGTCGCCTAGCTGCTTGCGGATGTCCCGACTATGGAGATTTACGCCTTCATGCGGCCAGAAATCCAGTTTCAGGCGGCCGACGGCTGGAATGACCTCAGCCGCATAGCGCCTCCTCTCCACCAGGACAAAAGCCAAAAGCAGGAGTGGGAAATCGCGGTCGGCTTTCCCGGCGGAGTGGTCACCGCATTCATCCATGAACACGAGGAGCGTGTCTTCGTCGCCAGTTAATTCCATCCCCCATCTATCACCCGCACCCCTCGCCCCCCTCAACCCCGGGAATTACCCAGGGTAGGGATGCGATGACATCGCATCCGCTATCTCTCTGCCGTTCCCAACCACCAACCGCCACCACCTCGTGACCCCGCCGCGCTAGGTAGGGTCGGGACCGCGTCACGACATAGCCTGCCTTGGTAGGGATGGCCGGCCCGGTCATCCGCGGGCGCGCGGGCCGCACGCCCCTACCTCTCACGCTTGC
>CAIXQT010000250.1 GCA_903921665.1 uncultured Opitutia bacterium | reverse complement strand
CAAGCGTCCAGCATGGCCACGGTGCTCCTCGCCGCCGGCACCAAGGGCAAGCGCCACGCGCTCCCGAACTGCCGCGTGATGATCCACCAGCCCAGCGGCGGCGCGACGGGCCAGACTTCCGACATCTCGATCGCCGCCAAGGAAATCCTCCGCTGGCGCGACACGCTCAACCACGTCCTCGCCAAACTCACCAACAAGACGCCTGAGGAGCTGATGCGCGACTCCGACCGCGACTTCTACATGACGGCCGAACAGGCGAAGGCCTACGGCCTCGTCGACCACGTCGTGGCGCCCAAGGCGGCCCGCGCCTAAGCGCATGGCCGGGGACCGCGCCGAGAGCTGCTCCTTCTGCGGCAAGCCCGCCGCCCAGGCCGGCAAGCTGATCGCCGGACCCGCCGGCGTCGGCATCTGCGACGCCTGCGTCTCCACCTGCGGCCGCCTCCTCGATCGCGAGAAATCCCGCGACGGCAAGCCGTCCGCCCCCGCCGGCGGACCCGCGATGCAGGAAGCCCCCGCGAAGCCGCCGCTCGCGCCGATCAAGCTCATCCCGCCGACGCAGCTCCGCCTCGAGCTGGACGCCCACGTCATCGGCCAGGCCCACGCGAAGAAGGTCCTCTCGGTCGCGGTCTTCAACCATTACAAGCGTCTCAACGACCGCCACACGCAGGCCACCGCCGCCCAGGCCGGCGACCTCGCCGACGTCGAACTCGACAAGAGCAACGTGCTGCTGATCGGCCCGACGGGCACCGGCAAGACGCTCCTCGCCCGCTCGCTCGCCCGCATGCTCGACGTGCCGTTCGCGATCGCCGACGCCACCACGCTCACCGAAGCCGGCTACGTCGGCGACGACGTGGAGACGGTCATCCTCCGCCTGCTGCAGTCCGCCGACATGGACGTCGAACGCGCCCAGCGCGGCATCGTGTTCATCGACGAGATCGACAAGATCGGCCGCAAGTCCGACTCGGCCTCGATCACGCGCGACGTCTCCGGCGAAGGCGTGCAACAGGCCCTCCTCAAGCTGCTCGAAGGCACGGTCTGCAACGTCCCGCCCGCCGGCGGCCGCAAGCACCCGGAACAGCAGTGCATCCGCGTCGACACGGCCGACATCCTCTTCATCTGCGGCGGCGCCTTCGCGGGCCTCGACCGCATCATCGCCCGCCGCGGCGGCGCGAAGTCCCTGGGCTTCGTCCCCCCGCAGAACGACAAGCCTTCCCTCTCGGCCGAACAGATCGTCGCGGGACTGCAGCCTGAAGACCTCTTCTCGTTCGGCATGATCCCGGAGTTCGTCGGCCGCCTGCCGGTGATCTCGGTGCTCGAACCCCTCGACCGCGAAGCCCTCATCCGCATCCTGACCGAACCGCGCAACGCCGCGACGAAGCAGTACCGCAAGCTCTTCGCCCTCTCGGGCATGACGCTCGAGTTCAGCCGCGAATCCCTCGAGGCCGCCGCCGACAAGGCGCTCGCCCTCGGCACCGGCGCCCGCGGCCTCCGCTCCGTCCTCGAAGGCGTGCTGCTCGACGCGATGTACGCGCTGCCTGAAGCCGCCCCCGGCTCGAAGTTCACGGTGACGGCCGAGGCCATCCGCGGCGAGAAGCCGGTGACGGTCGCCGCGCCGAAGAAGAAGGCTTCCTGATTCCCATGCTCGCCTATCCGGCCATCGATATCCGCGGCGGTCGCTGCGTCCGCCTCAGCCAAGGCCGCGACGACGCGCGCACCGACTACTACAAGGACCCGGTCGAACCGGCCATCGTCTTCGCCCAGGCCGGCGCGGCGTGGATCCACGTCGTCGACCTCGACGGCGCCTTCGGCGGCGCTCCGCTTAATCTCCCGACGCTCCAGCGCATCGCCGCGCTCGGACCGAAGATCCAGTTCGGCGGCGGCATGCGCGACCGCGCCACCGCCGAAGCCGCCTTCGCCGCCGGCGCCAGCCGCGTCGTCATCGGCACGCGCGCCGCGACCGATCCCGCTTTCCTTCGCGAGATGGCCAAGGCCCACGGCCCGCGCCTCGCGGTCGGCATCGACGCCAAGGATGGTCTCGTCGCCGTCAAAGGCTGGACGGACGTCACGGCCCTCAAGGCCACTGAGTTCGCCCAGGAAGCCGGCGAGCTCGGCGTCTCCACGGTGATCTACACCGATATCGCCACCGACGGCATGCTCACGGGTCCGAATTGGAAATCCCTCGAAGAGGTCCTCAAGGTCTGCCCGTGCGGAGTCATCGCCTCCGGCGGCGTCTCCGGCACCGAAGATGTCGCGCGTCTCGCCGAGATGTCCAAGGCCTACCCGAATCTCGTCGGCGCCATCGTCGGCAAGGCGCTCTACGAAGGCCGCTGCGACGTGGCCGGTCTGCTCAAGGCTACGGGCGAACGCTGAGCTCGGCCGGAGCGGCCTGGCCGCCCTTCCGATGCTTGCCAAGCAGGCACCCCCGCCCAACATCGGCCGTCCATGGCCTCGTTCCGCCAGTTCACCGCGCTCTTCGCGTCGCTCCTGCTCGCCGGACCGGCCGTCGCCGCCGAGCCGGCGCTCACCGTCGAGACCATCGTCGCCAAGGCCCGCGCCGCCCTCGCCTCCGACCCTGCAGCCCTCGCGAAAGTAAGGTCCCTCCGGTTCGAGTTCTCCGCCCTTGATGACGCCGGACAGACGGCGAACACCTCGACGCTGACCGTCGTGGCGCCGGGCTACCGCCTCGAGAAGACCGACGTCCCGACGACCGGCGCCGAGTCGGCCATGGGCATCGGTCGGCTCGAAGGCTGGGTCAGCCGCAAATCCGATAGGCTCGCCGCACGCTCTTTGCGCGCGCTGCCGTACGAGAATTTCCGCAAGATGCAGGACATGGCCGCGGACGACCTCGCCTTCTTCAGCCCGCCCGCCGTCGGTCGCGGCCAAGCGACCTATCAAGGCGCCGCGGACATCGACGGCCGCAAGACGCACGCCGTCGAATACGCCTACGCCAGCGGCTTCCGGATCACCCGCTATTTCGCCGCCGACACGTTCGTGCTCGTCGCCTCCGACCAGCTCACGCCCAAGGGCGAGCTTCAGCGCCAGAAGGTCGAAGGCGTGATCGTCGCCGACGGCATCGCCTTCCCGGCCAAGGAGACGGTCTTCGTCTCCGGCAAGAAATCCGGCACGGTCGCCTACGGCCGCGTGACGGTGAACCCCGAGCTTCCGGCGGGCCTCTTCGACTTCCCTTCCTTCTGAGCCCATGACCCTCCTCCGCACCAGCGACAAGGATTTCCGCAGCCAGCTCCGCGCCTTCGTGGGCTCGGGCGAAGCCGCCCCGGACGTCCGCACGGCCGTCGCCGCCATCATCGCCGACGTCAAGGCCCGCGGCGACATCGCGGTGCTCGATTATACCGCGAAGTTCGACCATGCGAAGCTGACGGTCCGCCAGATCCGCGTGCCGCTCAAGGACCTCGAGAAAGCCGCCGCCAACTTCGACCCGGCCAAGAAGAAAGCCTTCGATGAAGCCGCGAAATGCGTCACGGCCTTCCACCTCCGCACGCTGCCGAAAGGCTGGACGGCGAAGAACCCGCACGGCGCCACGGTGGGCGAACGCCACCACGCGATCCGTCGCTGCGGCCTCTACATTCCCGGCGGCCAGGTCCCCCTCGTCTCGACGGTGCTGATGACGGCGCTCCCGGCCAAGGTCGCCGGCGTCCCCGAACTCTGCGCCTGCACGCCGCCCGGACCGGACGGCAAGATCAACCCGGATATCCTCGCCGCGCTCTATCTCTGCGGCGTCCGCGAAGTCTACGCGATCGGCGGCGTCCAGGCCATCGCCGCGATGGCCCTCGGCACGAGCACGGTCACGCCGGTCGACAAGGTCTTCGGCCCCGGCAACGCGTTCGTGACCGAAGCGAAGCGCCAGGTCTTCGGCCTCGTGGGCGTCGACCTCCTTCCCGGCCCGAGCGAAGTGATGATCATCGCCGACCGCACGGCCAAGCCGGAATGGGTCGCGGCCGACCTCTGCGCCCAGGCCGAACACGGCAGCGGCAAGGAGAAGCTCTACCTGGTGACGGAGACCGAAGCCTTCGCCGAGAAATGCCTCGCCGCTGCGCGCTCACAGGCGGCCTCGCTCACGCACGGCGACAAGATCCGCAAGGCGCTCGCCGCCAAGGTCTGCGTGATCCTGGTCCCGAAGATCGAGGACGCCGCCGAAGCCGCCAACCTCGTCGCCCCCGAACACCTCGAACTGATGGTCGCGAAGGGTAAGCTCAAGAAGCTCTCCGCGCAGATCACCACGGCCGGCGCGATCCTGATCGGCAGCCACACGCCGACGGTGCTCGGCGACTTCACGGCCGGCCCGAGCCACACGCTGCCCACCGGCGGCACGGGTCGTTTCTTCAGCGGCCTCCGCGTCGCCGACTTCCTCCGCCGCACGAGCCTGGTGCAGTACGATCCGGCTTCGCTCAAGAAGGCCGCCGGCGTGGTCGACGCGTTCGCCCGCATGGAGCGCCTCGACGCCCACGGCCGCTCGTTGAAGATCCGGCTCTGAGCCGCGCTCAGTCGCGCAGGGTCCGCATCACTTCCGCGTGCAGCTTCGGCGCCGCGGCGATGATGTTGCCGGCCTTGACGGGATCGCCGCCTTCCCACGAGGTGACGACCGCGCCGGCGCCGCGCAGGACGGGCAGCACGGGCACGAGGTCCCACGGGTTCATGATCGGGTCGGCGACGACGTGCGCGCGGCCCGACGCCACGAGGAGATGGCCATAACCGTCACCCCAGGTGCGCACATGGGCGACGCTGTCGGCGAGACGGTTCCAGCGGACTTCGCGATGCAGGCGACGGACATTGTCGAGGTCGGTCGAGACGACGACGGCGTCCTTCATCGAGGCCTCGGCGACGCGGACGGGCCGGCCGTTGAGCTCGCACGTGAGGTTGTCGCCGACGATACGTTCGCACAGGATGGGCTGGTCGATGACGCCGAGCGCAGGCTTTCCTTCGTAGCGCAGGCCGATGAGGGTCACGTAAAGCGGGACGCGGGAGAGGAACGACTTGGTGCCGTCGATGGGGTCGAGCACCCAGCAATACTCGGCGTCGACGTTCTCGGGACCGAATTCTTCGCCGAGGATGCCGTGATCAGGGTAGGCCTGCTTGATCGCCGCGCGCATCTGGCGCTCGGCTTCCTTGTCGGCGACGGTCACGGGCGTGCCGTCGGACTTGAACTCGACCTCGGTGTCGACGCGCGAATGGGCCGCGACCAAGACCCGGCGGGCGATGTCCGCGAGTTTCTCGGCGAAGGCCTTGAGCTCTTTCTGGCGCGCTTCCGGAAGCATGCCCCAGAGGTAAGCCCGGACGGCTCCCGCTCCAAGCGAAAAGCCCCGCACAGGCTTGAATCAGCCGCGATAAGAAGAAGACTGACTCCATGCGGCTCACCCCTTGGCTCCTGGTCCTGCTCGGCCTGACGGCGACGGCGTTCGCCGCCCAACCCTGTCGCATCGAGGTCGTCGAACAAGGTGACGGGTGGCCCGTGCCGGGCGTCGAGCTCCGCACGGTGCACGGCGTTCGCTTCGTCTCCGATAACGCGGGGTTGATCGCCTGCGACCTGCCCGAACTGATGGGCCGCGAGACTTGGTTCACGGTCCACGGGCACGGCTACGGCGTGAAGGCCGACGGCTTCGGCTACAAGGGTGTCCGCCTGACACCCGCGCCGGGCAAGACGCTCAAGGTCACGGTCGAACGATCGATCCTCGCCCGCCGCCTGGGCCGCCTGACCGGCGCCGGGCTCTTCGTCGAATCCCAGAAGCTCGGCGAGCAGCTCGACTGGAAGGAGAGCGGCGTGCTTGGCTCCGACAGCGTGGTGACGGCCGAACTCGGCGGAAGGCTCCATTGGTTCTGGGGCGACACGAACCTGGCCCATCATCCGCTCGGCATCTTCCATGTCTCCGCGGCGACGACCGAAAAGTTCCTGCCGCCGGCCAAGCCCCCGCTGCGTCCGCCCTACGCTTACGTGACCGACCGCCAGCCTGCCCCTGCCGAATCCCGCCCGCGCGGCGTCGCGAAGCTGCCCGGCGACGGCCCGACCTGGCTCTGGGGCGCGGTCACGCTGCCCGACGCGAAAGGCGCGCCCCATCTGGTCGCCGCCGCCGCAAAGATCAAGGGCGAGATGCGCGCCGCCCGATGGGACCTCGTGGAATGGGACCCTCACGAAGAACTCTTCCACGCGCTCGATACGGTCTGGACCGAAGACGCGGCCAACCGGACGGCGCCGCCGATGCCGGACGGCCATGCGGTTCCCTGGACGGATCCGGTCGGACGCAAATGGATCCTGTTCTGCGACCCGTTCCCGATGCTCCGGACGCCCGCCACCTATGAAGGCTGGAAGAATCCCGAGAAGTGGAAAGCGCTCCAACCCGCCACGGCCGCCGCTACGCCGACCGGCGAAGCGATCGTCGCGCACAAGGGTCACATCGCCTGGCATCCCTGGAGCCGCAAGTGGCTGGCGATCTTCACGCAGAAGGGAGGCAGCCCCTCGGCGCTCGGCGAAATCTGGCTGGCGGAATCGACGGAGCCTTTCGGCCCTTGGGGCAACGCCCGCAAGGTGCTCTCGCACGACGACTACACTTTCTACAACCCGGTCCTGCATCCGGAATTCTTCCGTGCGGACTCGCCGGTGATCCACTTCGAAGGCACCTACACGACGACGTTCGCCAGCGGCAAGCAGCCGACGCCCCGCTGGGACTACAACCAGGTGCTCTACCAGCTCGATCTTTCTAAGCCGCCTTTCGCCGCCGGGAAATAAGCGCGCGCCGCTTGACCCCTCGCCACGCCCGAGGACGATGAGGGCGTGAACGAAGCCACCGAACGACTGCTGCGCGCCCGCGTCCGCCCGACGCGCGGTCCGGTCATGCGTCAACGGTGGGACGACCTGTTCTTCCTGCATTGGGAATACTCCGCGGACGCGATCCAAGCCCGGCTGCCCGCCGGACTCACGGTCGACACGTTCGCGGGCAAGGCCTACCTCGGCGTCGTCGGCTTCCGCATGAACGCGGTCCGCCCGGCCTTCCTTCCGGCCCTCCCCTGGCTCTCTTACTTCAACGAGCTCAACGTCCGGACCTATGTGCGCGATGCCGCCGGCGAACCGGGCGTGTGGTTCTTCTCCCTCGACTGCGACCGCGCCCCGGCCGTAGCGCTCGCCCGCGCGGGCTTCGGCCTCCCCTACGAACACGCGAGGATGTCCTTCGGGCCCGGCCTCGCCCAATCCTGCCGTCGCCGCGGCGAAGCCGAGACGGCCCGCTACGCCTGGTCGGCGGCCGCCGCTCCGCAAGCCACCACGCCGGGCTCGCTCGAATTCCATCTGGCGGAACGCTACAACTTCTTCTCGGTGCGCAGCCGACATCTCGTACGCGGACAGGTCCATCACGCCCCCTATCAGCTGAGCTCCGCCGTCACGACCAGCTGGAGCGACCTGCCTTTGCGCTGGGACGGCTTCGACGTCGGCGGCCGCGCCCCGGACCTCGCCCACTGTTGCCAAGGCGTCCCCATCGAGGCTTTCTCCCTCGTGCCTGCCCATGCGTAAGAAGCTCACCGACTATCGCCATGCCGTCTGGGACTGGAACGGCACGCTGCTCGATGACACCTGGCTGTGCTGCGAATCGCTTAACCGCCTGCTGAAGGAAGACGGCCACCCGCTCGTCGATCCGGCCCGCTACCGCCAGATCTTCCAGTTCCCGGTGATCAAGGTCTACCAGGCGATCGGCTTCACGCCCGACGAAGCCTCCTTCCGCGCGATGTCGGTCCGCTTCATGGCCGCGTACGAAGCACGCAAGACGGAGTGCCGTCTGCACCCGCACGCCGAGACGCTGCTCAGCGGGCTCACCGCGGCCGGCCTCACGCACTCGGTGCTCTCGGCCTACGAGCGCAACCTCCTCACGACGACGCTCGCCCAATACGGACTGGACCGCCACTTCATCAAGGCCTGCGGCGGCCACGATATCCACGCGGGCAGCAAGGAGGAGCGCGCCCGCCTCCACCTGGCCGACCTCGCCCTGGATCCGGCGGATGTGATCTACCTCGGCGACACCGCCCACGACGCCGAGGCCGCCGCGGCCATGGGCGTCGATTGCGTGCTAACCGCCCACGGCCACCAGCACCGCGAACGCCTGGAAGGCCTCGGAGTCCGGATCGTCGATGGCTTTGCGGAACTGCTGGCCGAACTTTAGGCAACAAAGCCCCCACGGGAGGGTCAAACTGCTCACAGCCCCCGCGTTTTGGTTGCCCTCCCGCGACCTGCGGGGTTCATATTCCCACCCCATTCACCCCATGGCACCTTTCGCGGCTGTTACCGCCCTCGACCCCGATATCACCGACTCCCCCTGGCTCGTCCTCGCGCTCGCCATCCTCGTCGCTTTTTCCATCTATCTCATCCTTCGCTCCAAACGTAAATAACATGGCCAACACCCCTCACTCCTCCGACGCCAACGAAGAGATCGACGACGTCAAGAAGGCCAGCGCCGAAGGCTTCGGCTCCAACGAGCAGATCTTCCCGCCGAGCGCCGCGTTCGTCGCCAAGGCCCGCGTCAAGGGCATGGACGGCTACAACGCGCTCTATCAGCGTTCGATCCAGGATCCGGATGGCTTCTGGGCCGACGAAGCGAAGGAGCTGGCCTGGTTCCAGCCGTGGACGAAGGTGGTCGACGAATCCAAGAAGCCGTTCTTCCGCTGGTTCGTCGACGGCAAGACCAACGTCGCCTACAACTGCCTCGACGCGCAGGTCGCCAAGGGCCTCGGCGACAAGGTCGCGATCGTCTACGAAGGCGAGCCCACCGCCGACGGCAAGGCCGCCGAGGT
>CAIXQT010000249.1 GCA_903921665.1 uncultured Opitutia bacterium | reverse complement strand
GGCGTCGCCGCGTCCGACGCCCATGTATTGGGAGATCGTGCCAAGCCCGTGCGTGGGGTAGAGGTTGCCTTGGAGGAGCGTGGAATAGCGGCGGCGCCAGTCGCGGCCGGCATCGAGGAAACTCGCGCCGGGCTTGCCGCGCTGGTCGTGGATGTAGGCGCACTCGCCGTGCTTGAGGTCGCCGAAGAAGCCTTGGCGCTGGAGGTTCAGGACGAAGAGCTCCTCTTCGCCGTAACAGCAGTTCTCGAGGATCGGGCAGTGGCGCTGGTATTTTTCGGAGGCGTCGACGATATCCCAGCACTCATCGACCGTCAGGCCGCAGTTCACTTCGACGAAGGCGTGCTTGCCGAGCTCCATCGCCCGGACGGCCATCGGCTTGTGCCATTCCCAAGGCGTGGCGACGTAGACGACGTCGATGTCATCCCGGGCGACCAGCTTCTCCCAGACGTTCTCGTCGCCGCTGTAGATGGCAGGCAATTTACCAGTCTTCTTGCGGACCACTTCCGCCTGCGCCTTGGCGCGATCGTCAAGCAGGTCGCAGAGCGCGACGACTTCCACGAAAGGGGTGGCGACGCAGGAGGCGACGTGGGCGCGGCCGCGGTTGAGGCCGATGATGCCGACGCGGATCCTGTCCTGTGGCTTCGTCGTAAGTCCCCAGACCGGCTGTTGCCCGGCGGGCCTAGGGCGGATCGTCCCCATGTCGGCCGCCGCGCGATGATTGAGCTGCGCGGGGTCAGGTTTGGCTTCGGCCGAAGTGAGCGTGCCGAGTCCGAGACCTAGGCCGGCGATGGCGCTACGTTTTAGGAAGTCTCGGCGGGTGCCGTGGTCAGGGTGGCTCATGGGGCGTGAGCTGGGGAGGCATCAAGACAGCAAAGCCTTGAGGCGGTTGCAATGGATTTGCCCACCGCCTGTCGTCAAATCCTCAGCTTACGAAGCCTTGGACCCATTTAATCCCGAAGACCGCCAGATTACGCACGATATGGGCCGTAAAACACGGTAGCAACGAACGATCCGGATTCAGCGGGTTGAAACGCACGACGTAGAGCCAGAGCGACGTGATGAAGGCGAAGATCGCGTTCAGCTTACCTTCCGCGGTGCTGAGGTCGAAGTTGTGGATGAGCGCGAACACGAGCGACCCGATGATCATCAGCGCGAGCAGCTTGCGACCGATGAGTTCTCCCGGCGCGACGAAGCCGCGGAAGAGCATCTCTTCGATGACGGAAGCGCCCAGCAGCTGGAAGATGAAGATCGCGGGCAGGATGCTCTGCTGGTCGGTCAGGCCCGCGCGTTTCTCGACGGCCGCTTCGGCGATGGTGATCAGAATCGCGCCGGCGGCGGCGACATAATACGCGGCCGCGGGAGCGTAGGTCGTACCTGGCCAGAACTTCTCCGGTTCGCCGGTCAGCGTCCGTTTGCGGCGTTCGCGCGCCCAGGCGATGAGCACGAACAGGCCGAGGGCGCAGTAGAGCAAGGCTTTGACGGCGGTGAGGTCCATCGGATCAGCGGACGCCGAGCACCCAGGCGCGATAGGCGGGGGAAGTGTGGTCGGCCGCGAAGGCCAGCCACTGCGGGACGGCATAAGGATGGCGGGAGTGGACCCATGACTCGAGGTCCGCTCCCTTGGATGCGGCGTACTTGAAGGTCACGCGGAACTCGTCCTCGCTCTCGACCTTACCTTCCCAGGTGTAGTGGGAGCGGACCGGGCCGTCGACTTGGGCGCAGGCGGCGAGCCCGGCGGCGACCGCGTCGGCGGCGAGGCGGTCGGCCTCCTCGCGCGAGGGCAGGGTGGTGAGGGCGATGGCGACGGCCTCAGTCATGGCCTTCGTTGTCGCCCTTGAGGTACTTCTCGGTGATGATTTCGATCAGCATGTCACGCGCTTCCTTGACGGAGTCGACATGCACGTAAAGGTCGCGGTCTTCGGGCGAGACCATGCCCCATTCCTGGAAGGCTTCGAAGTTCACCGCATTCTTCCAGAAGGCCGACCCGAAGAGCAGCACGGGGAACTGCTTCTTGGTCTTCTTGGTCTGGATGAGAGTGAGCATCTCGAAGAGCTCGTCCATCGTGCCGAAGCCGCCCGGGAAGGCGACGAGCGCCTTGGCAAGGTAGAGGAACCAGTATTTGCGGACGAAGAAGTAGTGGAACTCCAGATCGAGCTCCGGCGTGATGTACGGATTGTGTTCCTGTTCGAAAGGCAGGGCTATGCCGAGGCCGACGGAGCGGCCGCCGGCTTCGTGCGCCCCGCGGTTGGCGGCTTCCATGATGCCGGGACCGCCGCCTGAGCACACCAGGAAGCGCTGCCATTCGGGAAGCGTGAGCGACCACTTGGTCATCTCGAACGCCAGCTCGCGGCAGGCCTCGTAGTAGGCGGAGCTGCGCAGGTCGATCTCGGCGACGCGGACGCGGTGCGCGCATTCGGCGTCGGTGCAGCTGCCGCTGGCGGCGAAAGCCTTCGCTTCTTCGAGGCGCTGGCGGGCGACTTCCGGGGGCAACGTGCGCGCGGAGCCGAACATCACGACGGTGTTCCGGACGCCGTATTTCTTGAAGCGCTGGTGCGGCTCGGTCATCTCCGTCAGCACGCGGATGCCGCGGGCCTGGGGGCTGGCCATGAACTCAGGGTTCAGGTAGGCCCGGGGCGGGGTGGGCCTAAGTTTGCCTTTTTCCGGGCTCATACCCCCATCCTCCCCCTCAGAAGGCCATCTGCCAAGCCGGGAAGCGTGGGGCTTGACACCCTCGGTGGGGTGTCCTTGGCTGTTCCTTTACAGCCATGCATCCGACCTATCGTCCGTCTAAGATCTCCCGCGCCCGCAAGTGCGGTTTCCGCGCCCGTTCC
>CAIXQT010000248.1 GCA_903921665.1 uncultured Opitutia bacterium | reverse complement strand
GCCCATCCCCGCCGCCCCAGGCAAGAGCCTCGTGGCCGCGCTAAAGAGCGACGTCACCATCGAACGCCCGAGCCTCTGGTGGCTGCACGAAGAGAACAAGGCCATCCGCGTCGGCGACTTCAAGCTCGTCGCCGCCAAGGGGGACGCCTGGGCCCTCTACGATCTGAAGACGGACCGTGCCGAGCAGTTCGACCTTTCCGCCAAGATGCCCGAGAAGGCCAAGGAACTCGCCGACCTCTGGCAGAAGCAGACCGACGAATACGTGACCCTTGCCAAACTCACCCTTGCCGAACAGCCCAAAGGCAAAGCCGGCAAGAACAACGCCAAGAAGAAGGCAAACTAACTTCCTCCATCTGCCATCCGCAATCTGTCATCTGCCATCTCCTCCCCATGCGCCCCCTCCTCGCCCTCCTGCTGCTAGCCCCGCTGGCCGCACTCACCGCCGCTGACGCTCCTAAGGCCGCCAAGCAGGCCCCCAAGAAACAGGATCGCCCGCAACCGCCGACGCGCGCTTTCGATGCCCCGGGTGCTCCGGCCTTCGTGAAGCTCGGCGACAAGACTTCGCTCACCGACGGCAACTACCTCGTGGGCCCGACCTACCTCGTCGCCCCGGAGACCAAGGCCATCGAAGGCGTGCCGCAGGGCAAGATCCAGCAGTTCCAGATCGATTCCAAGACCACGCAGCGCTTCAACCCAGGCATCGCCCGCGATGAATTCGGCGTGCCGGATCCGAATAACCCCAAGACCCTCATCGTTAAGACGCGCACCATCGACTACAAGCGCACCATCACCGTCTACGTCCCAGCCCAATACGTACCCGGCACCGCCGCCCCGCTCCTCGTCACGCACGACGGTCCCGGCCTCGGTAAGCCGGACCTCAACACGGCGCGCATCCTCGACAACCTGATTGCCCAGAAGCGCATCCCCGCCCTCATCATGGTGCAGATTGCCAACGGCGGCGGCGATGCCCAGGGCCACGAACGCGGCCGAGAATACGACAACATGTCCGGCCTCTACGCCGAATATATCCAGCACGAGGTACTCCCGCTCGTGGAGAAGAACTACGGCGTGAAGTTCACCGACGACCCCGAAGGCCGCGCCACGATGGGCACGAGCTCCGGCGGTTCCGCCGCGCTGATCATGGCCTGGTATCACCCCGAGTGGTTCCGCCGAGTACTCACGCTCTCCGGTACGTTCGTCAACCAGCAGTGGCCCTTCGACCCCAAGACCCCGGGCGGCGCCTGGGATTTCCACGACACCCTCATCCCGCAGAGCGAGCGCAAGCCCATCCGCCTCTACATGGCCGTCGGCGACCGCGACAACTACAACCCCAACGTCATGCGCGACGGTATGCACGACTGGGTCGAGGCCAACCACCGCATGGCCAAGGTCCTCAAGGCCAAGGGCTACCCCTACCAGTATTACTTCTGCCAGGACTCCGGCCACGGCATCGGCAACGCCCGCGCCCAGCTCCTGCCCTCCGCCCTCGAGTGGCTCTGGCAGGGCTATCAGGCGCGCTGAGATAATAGTGCCTGGCTGCGGGACCAAAGGCATAGCAATCTGCGAGATGAAGCTTACAATCCATCCATGGGCCTAACCAGAGGCCCGACACGTCCTATGACTCATCCTGCCGCCCCGAGATTAAGCCGCCGTCACTTCCTCCGCGGGGCCGGAGCTTGCCTCGCCCTGCCCTTCCTGGAATCGCTCGCTCGCGCCGAGGAGCCAGCGGCGACGCAGCGTTTCGTTTGCGTGGCCAACCCTTTTGGGATGATCGCCGACTCATTCTTCCCGACGGGCACCGGCAAAGATGCCATCCTACCGGCAAATCTGGCGGCTTTCGAAAAACTTCGTGGCAAGTTTACGGTCTTTTCCAACCTCGACCACGGGATCAGCGGAGGCCATGCGGGTACGCACGCATTCCTCTCCGGGGTACGCGTGCTGGAAGCCGCTTCGATGCCCAACGGCAACGTCACCCTCGACCAGTTCCTCGGGAGTACCAGCGGAAGTCGCACGCGCTTCCCGGTCCTCAATACTTCTGCCGGCAGCGATAACGGCGGCTCCTGCGAATTGTCATGGACGCGCTCCGGGGTGCTGGTTCCAGCGATCCAGAACGTGAGCGGCGTCTTCCGGAAGCTCTTCACCGAGGAAAGCGCCGCCCAAGCGACCGCCCGCGGCCAGCAGTACGACCGGGAGGGATCGGTCCTGGATTCGATCCTCACCCAGGCCCAGGACATGAATCGACGCCTCACCGCCCGCGATCGGGCTAAGATCGACCAGTACTTCACCTCGGTCCGCGAAGTAGAAATCGCCATCCAGCAGGAACAAGCGTGGCTGCGCCGTCCGCGGCCGAAGGTGAGCATGACCGAACCGAAGGACGGACCAGTGACCCAGCAGCTCCCGATTCTCTTCGACCTCGTCGCCTTGGCGCTGGAAACCGACTCGACACACGTCGCCACCATCGAGATCCCCGGCGGTTTCGACGCCAAAGGGGTCGGCCTTGAGGCCAAAGGCTACCACGCTTACTCGCATCACGGCAAAGACCCCAGCCTCATGAACGGGCAGCGTGTCATCGAGAAATACCAGATGACCCATCTGGCACGTTTCATCCAGAAGCTCGAGGACCGCGGCCTGCTTGCCTCCACGCAGGTCCTCTTTGGTAGCGGCATGGGAGACAGCAGCGCCCACACCAACGCCAACCTGCCCGTCCTGCTCGCCGGCGGCAGTCATCGCCACGTGACGCACGCGGAGCTCCCGTCCGAAAAAGGCCGGCGCATTCGCCTGAGCAACCTCTACCTGAGCATGGCTCGCCAGTTTGGCGTTCAAGCGGAGCGCTTCGGCCAGAGCAACGGCACCCTCGATAGCTTTGGCGCATGAGCCCTCGACGCTTCTGGTCACGCTGTGCCCTCGGAGTCACGCTGCTGACAGGCTTGCCGATGT
>CAIXQT010000247.1 GCA_903921665.1 uncultured Opitutia bacterium | reverse complement strand
TACATCGAAGAAAGCATCCCGGGCTACTCCGTCGAACGCATCCTCGGCATGATCCAGTATAACGCCGAAGACCTCTGCCGCATGCTCAAGCGCCAGGTCGACCGCGCGACGAAGGCCGATTCAGTCCGCCCCCGCGAAGGCGTGGCGATGGTCGACCTCTACGAACGCCTCATCCGCGGCCGCACCTACCTGATCCCGCACCGCGAAGAGCTGAAGTCGAAGAAAGCTTCGAAGAAGAAGTAAGCGGAACTATCGCTCCGCAGGGCTAGGGCCAGAGCTAGGGCCAGAGCTAGGGCTAGGATCTTAATGATACCTAGCCCTCTTCTTTTGGATACTGCCCCCACCGCTACCCCTATTCTGGCCGTCAGGCCAGAATCAGCTTCAACCTCTTCAACTCGTCCAGCGTCAGCGCCGGGGCTTCGCGGAGATTCTCGTACGACTCCACGTGCGCCAGCCAAGCCCAGTGGTCGCCGCAATCCAGACGCTCCATGAACTTCAGGCGCAGCGTGGCGATCGCGCCCTTCAACAGGTAAAGCCCGTCACCGACATGTTCGATCTGATCGCCGAGTTGCGTGATCTTGTCCGTCGAGTTGCCGGACTTCTTGCCGAGCAGCTTGATGTGATTGGCTTGATCCTTGGCCATGTAGTTCAGGAGACCGATCGGATTGGCCTCCAGGTTGGCCAAGGTCTTGGTATCCTTGTACACGCCGATGATGAAGCGCTTGGGCTTCATTGCGATCGGGGTGACGTAACTGCAGATGTTGAGGTTCCCCTTCCCGGCCGAAGTGGTCGCAAGGCTATAGATGGGACCGTCGACGCGGTTCCAAGGTTTGACGCGGATGCCAGGCATGGGCGGGGGTGGTACTATTACCCTTAAACATGACGCTTGTTCCCTAATTTTTCTGTCCCCCGGCCCTCTCGACGGTTACAAACCCTTTCATGGCTCCGCCGCGTCAGTCGAACCGACACCCCCGACGATGAGCCAGGTCGTCGCCTTACACGGGTTTACGGGTTCAGGGGCTGATTTTGACCCCCTAAGGGCCTGTCTGACGCCTCTGACCGACGTCGCCACCCCTGACCTACCCGGACATGGCTCCAAGGGCTCCCAGCGCCAGATGGCGGATTACTCCCTGTCCGCTCACATGGACGTGATGTCGGAGGCCGCCACGGCCGAACAGGTCACCCTGGTCGGCTACTCGATGGGTGGACGCCTCGCGCTCCATTGGGCGATCGCCCACCCGCAGCGCGTCCGTAGACTGATCCTGATCGGAGCCGGTCCCGGACTGGCCACGCCTGAAGAACGCGATGAGCGACGCCTCGGCGACGCCACCTTGGCGGAGTTCATCCGGACCCGCGGCTTGGAAGCCTTCTTCAAGTACTGGCATAACCAGACCTTCTTCCAGCCGATGATGCGCCTGCCCAAGGAGCGCCTCGAACCGATCCTCGCCCGACGCGCCCTCAACGATCCGGAAGGACTCGCGATGAGCTTGGAAAACGTCGGCACCGGTACGCTCCCTTCCCTCTGGCATCGGCTGAAAGAAATTCGCTTCCCGGTCGATCTCGTGACGGGCGAGCACGACGAGAAGTTCACCCGGCTCGCCCACGAGATGGGCGCCCATCTGCCGAAAGCGCGCCACAGCCTGATCGAAGGCGCCGGCCACGCGGTGCATCTGGAAAAGCCGGCCGACCTCGCGATGCTGCTCCAATAAGAAAGCCGCCCGTCAGGCGGCTTTCGGAAAGGTGGCTGGACCCAGGGTCAGGCGAACACACCCGTCTGCGGCGCGGCCTTGTTGCCGACCTGCATCGGACGACCCGCGGGCGTGATGATGTCGGTCTGCACCGGCAGGCCGGCGGCATGCGCGATGGTCGCATGCAGGCTGCCCGGTGAGACGCCGCTCTCCTTGGGCGCATAGCCCTTCTCGTCGCTGGCGCCGAAGACGAAGCCGCGCTTGACGCCACCGCCGGCGAGGACGGAGGAAAACACGAGCGGGTGGTGGCCGCGGCCACCGCCTTCGAAACTCGGCTTACGGCCGAATTCGGTGGCGACGACGACCAAGGTGGAATCCAGCAAGCCTTTGGCGTCGAGGTCCTGGATCAAGGTGGCGTACACGCGGTCGAAATCGCCGCCGACGTCTTCCATGCGGTCATCCAGGGTGGCATGCATGTCCCAGCCGCCGATGGCGACTTCGACGAAGCGGACGCCGTTCTCGACGAGGCGACGGGCCAGCAGGCAGCCTTGGCCGAACTTGCTCTTGCCGTAACGGGCCTTGGTCTCGGCCGGCTCGGCGGCGAGGTCGAACGCCTTGAGGTCCGTGCTCTTCATGAGCTGGAAGGTCGATTCGTAGAATTCGTTATATGATTTTACGTTCTCGTCGCCGGCCTTGCCGCCGAAACCGGCATCAAGTTCGGCCAGGAGGCCGCTGCGTTTCGTCATGGTGTCCGCGGAGACCGGGCTCTTGGTGTCGAGTAGGCCATCCGACGGGTTAAGGATCGGCAGCGGCGAATAGGCGGCCGGGAACCAGCCGTTGCCATGATTGGACGAACGGTTGACGGTGACCGAGGACGGCAAGGTCTTGTGGCTCGCGCCCAGGAAGTGCTGCGCCCAGGCGCCGATGGTCGGATGCTGGACGGTCCCACGCTGCTCGAAACCGGTACGCATCAGGTAGGCGGCCGACGCATGGACGCCCACCTTGGCGGTCATGGAACGGATGACGGTGATCTTGTCGCTGATCTTGGCCGTCTCTGGGAGATAAGAGGTCAGCTGCATGTCCCCTTTGGCCGAGATGATACTGCCCGGCCCCTTGCTCGCGCCGGCCTTCGGGTCGAAGGTGTCGATGTGCGACATGCCGCCGTTCAGCTGCAGGAAGATCACGCGCTTGGCCTTGCCGAAGCCAGGCAGGCCGGCGTTCGGCGCCTTCGCGGCACCGGTGCTCTCGGCCGCCTCGGCGATGCGGGTGAAGAACGGGAGGACGCTCAGGCCGAACGAGACCTTGGCGCACTTCTCGATGAAGCTGCGGCGGTCCTCGGGATTGCGGAGGAGATTGGCGGAAGGGAGGATGCTCATTGGACGAAGAGGAATTCGCGGGTGTTGGCGAGGACCCAGCCGAGGTCGGTCAAGGCGAGGCCGCCTTGCAGCGACTTGGTCGCCGAGATCAGCTCCTTATTGGTGGGCTTGCGCGAAAGATAGGAAAGATACAGCGAAGTGACCTGCGCCTCCGGTGTGTTCTCTTTCATGGCGTCCATCACCGCGGCGGAACGGACGTCCGCGACGAGCTTGCCGACGGAGCCGTTCATCATCTGGAGGACCTGCGGCACGCTGCCGTCGTTGGTCGCGGAATCGGCCAACAGGCGGTCTCCCTGCCCCCAGAGGCGCAGGAAGTGGGTCTCCGGAGAAGGTTGCGGCAACTCGCTCGCCCGGGCCAGCATCAGGGAGAAACGGCTCACGGGCTTGTCGCCTTCGTAACCGTTGGCGAGACCGAGGCTGGATCCGCCGGCCGACTTTTTGCTTCCGCCGGCCGCCTTGCCTCCGCCTGCGAACGCCTTCTTGGTCCGGTCGACGGCGTTCTTCACCTCGGCCAAGGTCACCTTGCCGGCGGGCAAGGCCATGGCCTTCAAGTCGTCGCCGCGGCGGAGCAGCACGTTGTCAGCATAGGTGCCGACGGCCGTGACGACCAGGCTGTCCCAGACCTGTTCGGCGCTGAGACGACGGACGAGCGGACCGTTGAAGAGATACTTGCCCTTGCCGAGGTCGGGCGTGGCGCTGGCCGAAGACTGGTAGGTCTTGGAGTTATAGATGACGCGCTGGACCTCACGGAGGTCGAACTTGGCGGCCTTCATGACGAAGGTGAGGTGCGCCATGAGCTCCGGGCTGCTCGCTTCGGCGAGGTCGTCGATGTCGTTGACGGGTTCGATCACGCCGAGTCCGAAAGCCTTTTTCCAGACGCGGTTGGCGATGTTGGTCGCGAAGCGAGGGTTCTGCGGGCTGGTCAGCCAGCGGGCGAACTCGTCACGCAGCTGGGCAGGGTTCTTGGTGCTGACGTTGTATACCGGCAGGGACTTGTCGCCCTTGCTCCAGGCGATGAGCGCCGGCGTCACGGGATCGCCGGCCTTGGCATCCTTGTATTTATAATCCTTCGGGAAGGTCAGCTTCTGCTTGTCGGCGTCCTCCATGCGGAACGTGTTCATTTGCTCGACCTTGAGCGCGGCGGCCTTCGGCAGGCTGGCATCGGCCCTGACCGCCTTCTTGATGGCGCTTCCAATTGCCTCGTCCTTGCCGTCGGTGGCGCCGAAGAAGGCCGCCATCTGGTAGAAGTCGCGCTGCTTCCACTCGGCCAACGGATGGTCATGGCACTGCGCGCACGCCATGTTGGTGCCCAGGAAGGTGGTCATGAGGTTCGACACGCCGTCCAGCGGCATCTCGGCGTCGAAGAGCATGAAGCCGGTCGCACCGTTGTCGCAGAGGCGGCCGTCGGCGGTGATCATCTCGGAGACCAGCTTGTCCCACGGTGCGTTCGCGGCGATGCGGGTCTTGAGCCAGTCCTCGAAGGAGAAGGCCGGCACGCCCTTGGCGAAGGTGTCTTTCACGCGCAGGAGGTCGGCCATCCAGTTGAACATCTGCATCGAGTAGCTGGGCGAGAAGACCAGGTCATCGATCAACTTGGCGCGCTTGTCGGGGGCGTTGCTCGCCAGGAAGGTCGCGGCTTCCTTGGCGGTCGGCACGCGGCCGGCGGCATCGAGATAGATCCGTCGGAGGAACTGCTCATCCGTCGCCGGCGCGTTGAGGGCTTGCTTGTTCGCGGTGAGCACGACGCCGACCAGCCGGTCGATGTCCGCGGCGGCCGAGGCGATGATGGCCGGACTGAAGCTGTTCTTGCGGCTACGGTCGAGACAGCCGCGGGCGAACTCGACGTCCTCGGGGATCAGGATGTCGGCCTTGAAATGGTAAGTGCGGCCGTCCCGGGTCTGGAGGGTGATGAAATCCCCCGATAGCCCGCAGAACTGGGCGTCGATCTTCCGGCCTTCCTTATCCGTCCATTCATGCCAGATGGCCGCACGCTCGCCGATCGGGGCGACGGGGGCGGCGGCAGGGGCGACGACCTTGATGACGGGCTCCGCCGGCTTCTTACCCTCCTTCTTCGGGGCGGCCAGGGCGACCAGACCGGTGCAAAGGCAGGCAAACAGGACGAAAGGACGCATGGAGGGTTTCACTGACTATATAACCCCACCTGCCGATTGATAGTTTCATCTCATCATAAGGGGCATGAGAACCCCTACCCCTACCCCAAACCTAAGCGCCTTCGCTCAAGGCGTCCGTGAAGAAGGCCAAGCCCAGGACAAGTCCGGTCACGACGTCGCTCCAACCTCCCACGAAGGTCAGCAGACCGGGCTCGACGGAAGGGCTGAACAGCACTTGCAACGAGAAGACGAGGAGGACGGCCAACATCATCCATGCCGCCCAGCGCTGATAGAAGAACAGCCCGATCATGCTGATGAAGAAAAGCAGCATGCCGGCGCCCCAGAACATGAGTTCCAAGACATCGGAGAAACCGAAGTCGCCGGCGTTGTTGCGATGATGCCAATCGGCCAGTTCGGTCGGGAGCAGCTTGTCGCTCACCACGGCCAGACCGATGGAGAGGACGATCAATGCGAACAACGCGAGCAGGCAGACGCGGAGGACGAGACGGGCCTTGGATTTATCCATGCCCGGATTCTCCTCCCTCCCCTTTACCCCGCAATGCCAATCCAAGGGCCATAAGTTCCCCGGATAGGGCGGTGATTGCCATCACCGCAGTTCACGGACGGACAGGCGCACCTCGTTCAATATCCCATAACCCCAGCTAATCATCCGGTCTCCCTATGCTGCCACCTTTGAGTTCTGCCGCTCTGCCTTGGGTAGGGCGGTGATTACCATCACCGCCGTTCGTATCCGCATTTTGGAATTCACCGGCACATAGTAGCCACTTCAGCTGCCTTGGGGTATGGACGGCTCTCCGAGCCTCAAATTTTTTCGCCCCATGTCCCCTTGTCCCCGTGCCCACGTGCCCCCTCGCCCGCTCCGCGGGCGACTACTCCACGATCAAGACGCCGCGCATGAGCTGGGAATGCCCGGGGAATGAACAAAGGTAAGTGTATCGCCCCGGCTCCTTCGGCGCATTGAAGTAGACGGTAGTCTTCTGGCCGGGGTCCAACATGCGCGAATAACAGAGGACTTCCGCCGTCTCCGGCACGTAATGCCGGGCATACCCATCCGGCTCCGCCACCATCTTGGCCGAAAGGTCGCTGACCTTCTCCTCCGCCCCCTTGGCGACCAGGACGAAGTTGTGCGGCATGATGTCAGGGTTCTCGAACTTCAAGGCGATGCCCTCGCCGGCTTTGGCCCGTAATTCCTTCTGCGCATACTGGAGCGCGTTGCCGGTCCGCAGCGTCATCTCGCGCACCGGACCGCGACACATCTCGATCTCCCACTTCACGGGATTAGCCTTGCCCGTCGCGACCGGCGAGGGGTGTTCGTGCGACATGTCCTTAGGGACGGCGACGTACCCGTTGAAATCGACGAAGGGCTTGCCGAGATGATGGGCGGTCAGGAACACGTCCTGCGCGCGGCCTGCGGCGACGCCGACATGGAGATGGATCTGGCTGGCCGGCACGAGCTGGGGAATCTCCAAGAACAGGGTCTTGCCTCCGTCCAGCACCTGGGCGCTCTTGACGGCGAAGACGTCATGCCCGGGGCTTTCGGGATACTTCACGGAGTATTCAGGCGAACCATACGCCGGTCCGAAGAGGTAGTTCCAACCCTGGGCGAAATGCGCCGAAGCCTTGCCGGCGACGGCCGGATCCACGGGGCGATCGAAGCGCAGGAGCACGCCGTTGTCGCGCGCTTCATGACCGATGAGCGTCGGGAAATCTCCGCCGACATGGCGGACGCGATGGATCGCGCCGTCCTCGGGCGTGTAACTGCCCCAGCCGATCATGCCGCTGACGTACAGATGACCGTCACGCGGGCCGAAGCGGCCATGCTGCGGGCCGGTCACGAAGTTGCCGGTGAGCTTGACGGCCGCGGACTGCCAGACGCCTTCGAGCAGCTGACGCGAGACAAGCCAGGCGCTGCCCGTGCCAAAGGAGAAATGGAGGAAGTTGCCGTCGCCCTTCAAGGCCGGCCACTCCTTGTCCGACAGGAAGACCTGGCCGCCGCAGGAATTGTCCTCCCCACGCGGCAGCTGCAAGATCGGGAGGGTGTTCGTGACACCGGCCTTCGGGCCGCCGGAGCCGAAATGCGTGCCAAGGTTCAAGGCGGTGTCGACCTGGAAGACGACCGACGCGGGCGTCCAGTTGCCTTCCTGTCCGTTCGAGAGCACGAATCTCCCGTCGGCGGTGGTGCTGATGCCGTTGGGATTACGCAAACCGGTCGCGAGGACTTCGACCTTGTTGGGCTGGCTCAGCCGCAGGATGCCTTGGTTACCCGAAGAGGTGTAGAAGCGCCCCTGCGCGTCGGCATCGAGCCCGACGATGAAATCATGGCCTCCGGGCGAAGTGGTCATGCCGTTGTGCACGCATTCGTAGTAGTCCGCCTCGTCGTCGCCATTGAGGTCATGCAACCGCGTGATCTGGTCCCGACCGAGGACGTAGAGTTTGTCGTCGATGATCTTCACGCCGAGCGCATGGTGCAGGCCGGTGGCGAAACGCTTCCAGCGCACCTGCTTAAGCATGTCATCCAGTCCTTTCACCAACCAGACCTCCCCGGTCATGGTGCAGACGGCCGCGGACCCGTCCTTGAAGAAATCCATCCCGGTGAGGAAGAAGAGGGTGCCGTAGGGGTTATTGGCCGGCGGTAAAATGGTGTCGGTCGCGAAAGGCGTCTGCGCGCCCAGGGTGCCGGCCGACTCAAGCCAGGTCGGCCACTGCGAGGGGCCGCCCTTGGTCAGGTGCGCCAGCTGCGCGGCTTCCTTCTCGCCGTCGAAGGCATTGGCGAGCCATTCCTTGCCGTCATTGAGATAGGCGAAGAAGACCTCGCCGCCATGTCGGTAAAAACCATGGTACTTCCATTCACCCTGAGGGACTGCGGAGACCTCCTTCTTGGTCAGCTTACCCGCCATCTTGGCGCTGTCGGAAAAACCATGCCGCCCTGCCCCGAGTCGGATGAAGTCACCGTTCCACCGGACCGGAAACGACAGCTTCAACGGATCGAAACATGCTGCCTCGTTGCCACGTCGCACGCACACGCCTTTGACGACGACCAGGTCGGCGCCGCGGAAGACGCCGCTGTGCAAGCTGCCCCGTTCGGCCGCGTCCCATCGTCCGTCCTTCCAAGTGACGGCGTCGTTCTGATTGCCCCAATGCCCTTGGTTTCCCCCGTCGAGTCCGGGATAGACGGCCAATAGTTCCGGGGTCGGCTGCTTACCCATGGCTTCGATGGCCTGCTTGGCATAGAAGTCGAAGACGCGGTCGCGGTTCACGAAATGCCCGGAGGTCAGGTTGTCTTCGGTCCGCAGCGGCGCGAGCGCCGGCTTGAATTCAGGGATAGGCGGAGCCTTGGGCACGACCTTGGCGGCGCCCAACTCATCGAAAGACCACAGGCCAAGCGTGATGTCCATGCGCTTGCGCGGCCCCTTGATCCAAGTGGTGGGTTCGTTCGCTCCGCGCGAAATGCGCACGTCATCGATGACCCCATCGCAACCGATCGACCCCTCGACCAGTCGACCGAAGCCGAGTTGACGCTGCTGCGCCGCGCGGACCTTCCCCGCCGCGGCGGGCTTCCGCTCCAAGACATATTTGCCATCCAGCCAGATCTTCACGGCCTCGTCGCTGAGGCTGACGAGGATGTCATGCCACTTGCCGTCGCAGATATCGACGCCGGTATCGAAATCGCCGCCGCGCCCGGGCAGATAGACGCTCAGGGAGCCCCGCTTGTGGTGCGTATAAATCTCCCAATGGGCGCTCGCGGCTTTCTCGCTGCTTGCGACCAAGATGTTGTAGCCGGACTTTCCGTCCAACTTGGCCCGGAGCTCGACCGTGAGCGGCCACTGCTCGAAAGGCGCCCCGCCCTCCGCGACCATGCCGCCGGCCAAAGCCTTGCCGTATTCAGGCGCCAACGAAGGCACGCCGCCCGCCGACTTGCCCGGAGCGGGCGGCGCCTTGGGGGTAGGCTTTTCCATCCAGGTTCGATACTTGGGCTTGGGGCCGGTCGGCGCATCGTCGAGCTGCGGCACGAGCCACTTGAGCCCATCCAGATTATCAAGCAGCCGACCTTCGGCGTCTTCCATGGTATGATTCAGGATGCCGATGACGCCGGCATAACCGCTGGCCCGGACCTGACGTAGCACCTTGAGATCTTGGGTGCCTGCGCCGATGGGCAGGATCTTGCGCCCTTTGGCATCGCCGCCGACGTCCATGCCGTTCAGATTAAGGCAAAGCAGATGAGGAAGCATCAGCTTCAACGCCTCGTTCAACCGGGCGAGATGTCCGTGCCCGTGGTGGAGGTTGTAGGCGATGCCGACGTTGGTGACGGCGTGGTTTTTCTTCAGATACTCGCAGATCGCCACCATGTTCTCCGGTTCGCCCGACCAACCGCCATGATTGTAGACGGCGAGCTTGCTCCCTATCTTCGCCGCTTTGGCGATCGTCGGCAAGAGACCCTCGGCGGCGCTCTTGACCTTGGCTTCCTGCGTCTCGCCTTTGCCATTCGCGATCACCCAGATCTGCGGATGGAGCTGATGCTTCTCGAACAGCCGGAACGCCTCGTCGTGGTAAGCCCAGAAAGCGAAGTATTCGATGCCGTGCTTCTTATATGCCAGGATCTCCTGCTCGAACTCCGCGACGTGCTCCTGCCGCCAGTCATAGGCGACCTTGGTGAGGCCCATCTTCGCCACCATCGCCGCCCGTTGTTCCGGCGTGCGCTTCTGGTTATCGAACGGCACGATGCACCAGGCCGCGAGGTTCTTCTGGTCGTACAACGGCTCGGCGGCCGGCAAAGCCAGCAGGGTAAGCAGTAAGGCGCAAAGCGTTCTCATCGGGGTACCTCTAAGACAACCCCGCCCGCCAAAGGTTACCAGCCTTTCTCACCCGCCACCCATAACGATTCAGCATCTCAAATGGAAACCGGAAACCGGGATTAATGCTTCGGTCATATTCGCCAACTAACTATCCGGTCTCCCTATGCTGCCCCCTTTGAGCACTGTATCTCCCCGTGTCCCCATGCCAGCATGCCCCCTCGCACGCTCTGCGTGCGCTACTTCCCCACATACTTCATGACCGCCTGCCGCATACCGTCGCTTGCCTGCCGGGAATGCGCATGTCCGCTGGGGATGTCGTCGTAGATCTGCTTGGGAATGTTCAGCTGATTGTAGGCCGCGTAGACGCTCGTAGGCGGGCAGACGCCATCGATGAAGCCGACGGTGAAATAGCATCCGGCGGCCTTGGTACGGGTCGCGAAATTCATGCAGTCGATATAACGGGAGGCCTCCACTACCGCCAGGTCGGGCTTGCCGTCCTTCATCGGCACGATCTTCGGCCAGCCGGCGATACGATTGGCCATCATGCCGCTATGGTCGCAACCGGCGGGGACGCCCGCCGCGAAGAACGTCACGCGGGCATCCAGGCCGGCGGCGGCGATGGCCTGATAACCGCCCTGACTGGAACCATAGACGATCACCCGCTTGCCGTCCCATTCGGGCTGCGCCGCGAGGACGTCGATGCCGCGGATCAACCGTAGCATCATCCCGGTGAAGTAAGCCTTCTCGCGATCGTTGCGAAACTCGTAGCGATAAGGATTCATGGGCCCGGCATAAAGATCGGCATAGAACTGCTTAGGCTTACCGTTCGGCAGGCCGTGCGCGTTCATGTCCATGGCCAGGAAACCCTTACTCGCCCAGCTGGCCGAGCCACCGAGAGAGCTATCGCTCACACCAGCACCATGCACGGTCAGGATGATCGGCAGGCTCTTGGGCTTGGCGCCCACGGGCTTCGACATGTAACCGGAGATCTGGATGCCGAGCGCCGGCGCGGTCACGTCGAAGGATTCGACGTCCTTCACGGGCGACTTGACCGACACCAGCTTCGGCTCGATGGGTACGGCGGCCAATTTCTTCTTCATGCCATCCCAGAAGGCATCGAAATCGTCCGGCACGGGCAGGCTGCGCTTGATCTGGGTCGGATCGATCGCGGCGCCGGCGAGGCCTACCACCGGAGCGGCCTTCGCTTTCGCGTCAGGACGATACACGGCCCGGACCTGAAGGAAGCCTGGCTCGCCGAGCGTTCCGATCGCGGCGGCCTTGCCATCGACGAGTTCGGCTTTGCCTTTCTGCTCCGTGGGCAGTCCGTCCTTCAGGATGGACCATTCCACGAACCCGACCGCGGGCTTGCCGCTGTCGGTGACGGTGAGATGGAAGACGACTTGGTCCCCCTGATGATAGGTGGCATCCGCACGCTCGGCCCGGGCCACGATCTTGATCGGGGACTCCGGCTCCGCCTTCTTGGCGGTCTGGGCGAAAAGGGGCTGCAGCAAAAGCGCCGCGACGAGGGGTAGCAGTCGGGTCATGACATTCCTATGACCCCACCCCGCTCGCCCGTCAAGACCCCCCGACCAGCACACGGCAGTGTAAGCAAAGGGAAACCGGAGACCGGAATTTCAATTCTCTGGTCCCGTGTCTCAGCCGTCAGGTCTCAGGTTCAGGTGTTCGGCATCAGGTCCAGGTTCAGGACCCGCACCCGTACCCGAACCTGAGAGCCCGTACCCGTTACCCGATTGCCGAGACCTGAGACCCGAAAGTGTGCATGCCCCCAGCCAATCATCCGGTCTCCCCATGCTGCCCCCTTTGAGCACTGCATCTCTCCGATCAACCGAGTCTCCGGTCCTCTAATGTGTGCCCCGTGTCCCCATGTCACCGTGCCCACGTGCCCCCTATCATTCATCCTTCATCTTTGCATCCGCACCTATACTCAATACTCCATACTCGATACTCCCGATGAAGCCCGCCCTCCTTTTCCTCTCCCTCCTTTCCCTCTCCGCCACCGCGGCCGACTATTTCCCGCCTTCCGACGCCCAAGGCGGCTGGCGCACTCCGAAGGACGCCGCCGAAGCCCGCGCCCTCGCCGGCGTCGACCTCGAGCGGCTGGAGCAGGCCTATCGTGCGGTCGAACGCTCCAACACGGAGAACGGCGGCTTGGTGGTGATCTCCAAAGGCTACCTGGTGCTGGAGAAATATTTCGGTAAGGCCCACCGCAACGCCAACCCCGACATGGCCTCGACGGGCAAGGCCTTCACGAGCATCGCCTGCGGCGTGATGCTGCAGGAATATAAATCCAAGCTCCCCGAAGGGCTCGACACGAAGGTCTACACGCAGGAGTTCCTCCCCGAAGCCTTTCCGCTGCGCGATCCGCGCGAAGCCGACATCCGCCTCGGCCACCTGCTTTGCATGACCTCCGGCCACAACGGCGAAGGCGCCACGCCCTCCGCGGTCATCAAGGGCACGGCCCAGCCGCTCAAACCGTCCAAGGGCCAGGATATCCGTGACGTCGACGGCTCTTCGCTGCGCGTGCCGCTTTGGACCGCCCCCGGCGAAGGCTACTCCTATTCTTCGCCGGCCCCGCACATCGCTTCAATGGTCCTCCGCCGTGTGACAGGCAAGGAATTGCCAGCCTACATCGATGAGAAGTTCGGCAAGCCGATGGGCTGGGGTCCTTGGGGTTATTGCCTCTACCGCGGCGACGTGACGATGGCCCACGCCAACGGCGCCGGCTCCATCGCCCTCCGCGCCACCGATGCCGCCCGCTTCGGCTACTGCCTCGCCCAAGGCGGCCGCTGGAAGGACCAGCAACTCATCCCGGCCGACTACATCAAGCTCTGTCAGCAGTCCCTGCCCTATAACCCGCACTTCCCCTTCAGCCTGCAGTTCGAACACAACCAGGCCGGCCAGATCGTCGGCGCCCCGCGCGACGCTTTCTACAAGACGGGCGCCGGCGGCTTCTGCCTCTACATCGTGCCGTCCCTCGACCTGGTGATCTACAAGATGGGCGGCAAGGACGGCCAGTGGAACCCCGACCTCACGCGCCTGCCTGAGCCGGCGGACAACTTCGGCACGCATACGAACCCTCCGACGCCTCCAAAGAACGGCTCCTACGAGACCTACAGCATCGCCCGTGTCCTCGAGATGGTCTGCCAGGCGACGGTCCGCTGAGCGCTTAGCGCAACGGGTGCTGACGGTCTGCCTGCGGCAGGCTGATCTTCTTCCCGCCGGCGGCGAACGAAGCGAACACGGCGGTGGTCATCTCGATGGTATCCCGGCCGGCTTCGGGGCCGCAGAGGGGCTCACGCTTTTCCGCGATCGCGGCCAAGAGGTCACGAATGGCTCCATGGTGACCGCCGTTGACGAGCTTGATGTCGCCAATGGGTTCGGGTTTACCGATGCCGGCGGTGGTGATGGGCGTCTTCTGACCGTCACGCTCAAGGATCGCCAACGGCTCTTCGTCAACCTGGAGCGAGATGACTCCTTTGGTCCCGATCAGACGCGCTCCGAACGGCGCTCCCTTGGGCGAATCGCCTTTCTTGGAATCGAAGAAGATCGGGACACCACCTTTGGTCTCATAACGGGCATGGATCTCGTCGCCGACGATCAAGCCGACGCCTTCGTCGCCCGGATGAAGGTCGGCCTTGGTCGCCGGCCGGCCTTCGACGAGGATCGTTGCCTCGCACGAAGTGGCCGGACCGGTGAAGACCGTCGCGAGGTTGAAGCCGTGTCCGCCCAGCACCCAGAGATCGAGGCCACCGCCGCGCTGATCCTGCTTCCCGCGCACGCGCACTTCCTTGAGCTCGCCGATGTCACCGGCGGCGATGAGTTGCTTCACGGTCGCGAGGACGGGGTGATAACGGTTCCGATGCGCGATGGCGAGGCGCACGCCCTTGTCGGCGCATAGCTTCACGATCTCATCGGCCTCCGCCAAGGTGCGCACGAACGGCTTCTCGATATAAATACCCTTCACGCCGGCCTCGATGGCGGCGACGAGCATGTCGCGATGCTCATGGATATGGCGCGGGCAGATGGCCGCGATGTCGGGCTTGGTCTCCGTCAGCATGACCTTGTAGTCAGCATAGGCCTTCACGCCGCCGAGCTTCTTGGCCTCGGTCGCCAGGCCCTTGGGGTCGGCATCCGCGACCGCCACGATCTTCGTCTGCGGGATCTTGAGCCAGACGGTGTCCTCGCCATGCCCGTAATTACCTTGGCCGGTGTGCCCGATGACGCCGACGGTGAGGGGACGCTCGTCCGTCCGGGCCTGCAGCGAGGCGACGGACAGGACCAAGGCGACGAGGAAGACGCGAAGTTTCATGGGGTCCTCCTTGCTGTCTGATATCATTAATCTAGCAACCTGATAAGGCCGCGCTTGTCCTAGGCTTACCCCGATGCGCTTCCCCGCCCTCGCCTGCTGCCTTCTCACGGCCGTCTCCGCCTTCGCCGCCAACGTCGCCGACTATCCCGACCTGCAGGCCGCCCTCGACGCCCATCCCGGCCAGGTACTGGCGCTGCCTGCCGGCGACTACCCGATCTCGCGCAAGCTGGTGCTCCGTGGCGACGGTGCCGGACTCAGCGGCCCGGGCCGCATCATCCAGAGCAACCCGGAGGAACCGATCCTTGAGGTCGAGGGATTGAAGGACGTGCTCCTGCGCGACGTGACGCTCACCCGCGCCCCTGGCAAGACGGTGGCGCGCAAGTCCGCGCTGCTGGCCATCCGCTGCGCCTACCTACGCGTCGACCAGATCCGCATCCTCGACAACCAATCGGCCACCGGCGCCTTGGCTCTTCGCGAATGTCGGTTCGCCCGCATCACGGGCTGTCTGGTCCGCAACTATATGCGGGTCTCCATCGACGACCGCACGCGCAGTCCAGAGTGGGGCTACGCTTTTAACTGCACGGACGGCACGGGCATCCAGGTCACCGCCAGCCAAGGGACGCTCATCGAAGGCAATACGGTCATCGAAGAGATGTTCCGGCCGACCAAAGAGATGAAAGAGAAGCATCAGCTCGGAGTGTGGACAAAAAAGAGTCTGACGAAGGGCACCTTCCTCAGCCAAGCGACCTGGGATGCAGGCCATACCGATAACTGGCAGCAAGGCTCCGGTATCATCGTGACCGCGCCTGAGGCCAGCGACCTTACCCGTATCCTGGGTAACCACATCGAGAATGCGGCCCAAGGCATCGACCTGCATGCTGACCACGTGATCGTGGCCCATAATGTCGTCACGAACAGTTTCATGGGGATGAAGGCGATGCATGGCTCCCGCAACGTGCTCATCACGGGCAACCAGTTCGTGAAGAACTCCCTCTGGGCCATCGGGCTGATGCCTGGCGCCGCGGCCCACCCGGGCCAGCCGGCCAAGCCGGAGACGGCCAACGCCGACGGCGGCTCGGTCATTTCGGCAAATATCATCTCAGACTTCGGTCACGGCGACGCCCATTGGATCTGGGGTGACCAACGCTCACCCTTCAAATTCGACTCGGGCCAGCAGCCCGACGACCCACCCCTCACCGACGTGGTCATCCAAGGCAACCTGGTCCACTGCATCGGCTCCCCCCGCTATCAGTACGCGGTCATCATCGCCGGTCAGCCCGGCGGCCCGAAGACGCCACGCGGACTCCGCTTCAGCGGCAATAGCCTCGCTCCGGGCACCGGCGGCGTGGCGAACAGTGAACTTAAATGACATCGATGCGTCCATTCGTCCTATTCTTCGCCGCCCTGGCGATGGCCGCTGATCCGGTGAAAGCTCCGATCGTCCCGACCGACCTTCCCCCTGAAATCCAAATCCTCCAGCCAGGCGTCAAATTGACCCTGCTCGTCGAGCACCCTGACATCGCCACACCCACGGGCCTCGACGTCGATGCCCAAGGCAACCTATGGACGATCTCGTCGCATACGCACTTCCGTCCTACTGGTTACGCCGGTCCGGTCCACGACGAGATCCTGGTCTTCGACAAGCACGGTAAGAACCGCCGGGTCTTCTACGCGAAGACGGACCAGACGATGAACCTGAAGATAGGCAAAGACGGCTGGGTCTATCTTTCGCAACGCAACCGGGTCCTCCGCATCAAGGATACGGACGGAGACGGCGTCGCAGATAAGGAAGAAGACGTGGTCACGCTGACGACGGTCACGGACTACCCCCACAACGGGCTGTCAGGTCTGGCTTGGGCGCCTTCGGGTGACCTGGTCTTCTCTCTCGGCGAGAACTTCGGCAAGGATTGGGTACTTGCCGGACCCGATGGCTCCCAACTCAACGGCCGCGGAGAAGGCGGCGTCTTCACTTGTCGACCTGATGGCACCAAGCTCCGCCGCATCGCCAAGGGCTTCTGGAATCCGTTCGGAATCATGATGCGTTCCAATGGCGAAATCTTCGCGGTCGATAACGACCCGGGCAGTCGCCCGCCTTGCCGACTACTCGGCGTCCACGAAGGCGCCGATTACGGCTTCCAGTGGGTCTACGGCCGTGAACCGATTCACCCTTTCGTCGCCTGGAACGGCGAACTACGCGGTACGCTCGGGATGATTCACCCTTCCGGCGAAGGCCCCTGCTCCGTCGTCGAACTCGGCGGCGGCGTGCTCATCCCGTCCTGGAGCAATCACTGCGTAGAATACTTCCCGCTGACCCGCGCCGGCGCCGACTACACCGCGAAGCAGATAACGTTGGTTCGCGGCGGAGAATTCCTTCGGCCAACCTGCCTCGCCGCCGGCCCCGATGGGGCCTTCTACTTCAATGATTGGGTCTGGAGCTCCTACCCGATCCACGGCAAGGGCCGCCTCTGGAAAATGGAAATCGACCAGGCCAAGGCCACTTGGCTGAAGCCTTCGGCCGAGGCTCCTAACTCGTCGTCGCTCCTCGCGGACGCCCTTCGCTCGGGCGAAAAATCCTTGCCCTCCGCCGAACTGCTCTCCCTTGCCCGTGGCACCGACCGCGTACTGGCCGACTCCGCCCTTTCCGCCCTTGCCCGCACTTGGACGAAGCGTAGCCCATCCGAATTGCTCGCGCTCCCGACAACAGACCGCCTCTGGACCCTGGTCGCCCTTCGCCGCCTCGACCTCGCCGATGACCGCTGGCTCAAAGTCTGCCTCGAAGATGCCTCCACGGAGATACGTTTTGAGTGCCTGCGCTGGATCGCCGACGGCGTCCTCAAGCAGCACCTCCCTTACGTCGAGGCCACGCTTCGTCGCAAGGATATCGACTTCCGCGTCTTCGAAGCCGCCCTCGCCGCACGCAACACGCTCCTGGGCAAACCGGAAGCGGGCGTGACCGACGCGGAGATGCTCGCGACCTACGTGAGCGACACCTCTGTGGCTCCCCGCCTTCGCAGTTACGCGCTCCGCCTCATGCCGGAGACTTCGAAATACCTCACCGTCCGCCTCATGCGTGAACTCATCGCGGTCGGCGATCCCGACCTGTCACGCGAGACCGTACGCAACGCCATCTCGCGACGCTCCCCCGAATCCCGGGCGCTGCTCGCCCACGTCGCGGCCGACGAGAAAGCCGATCCCAGCCTACGTGGCGATGCCATCGCTGGGATGTCGGTCTCCGATCGCCCGGAACACCTGTCATTGCTCCGCAAACTGGCCGCCCACCGCGACCAGACGGTCCGCCATGAAGCCCTCCGTGCGCTTCGTTACGCCGCTCTCGATGACGCCGATCGGCGCATGCTCGGTGAGGTGCGCCAGAAACACCCGGATTCGGCCGAGCTGATCGAGGTGCTGCTCGATACCTCCAAACTCGCCATCGGACGCCCTGCCTTCACCGACACGAAGGCTTGGCTAAATCGTCTGGACGCCGTCCCGGGCCAGCCCGACCTCGATGTCGCGCGCCGCCTCTTCTCCCACCCGAAGCTCGCGCTCTGTGCCTCCTGCCATCGCCATGAAGGCCGCGGCAACGTCGTCGGCCCCGACTTGACGCTGATCAGCCGCCAGGCCGACCGCGCCGGCATCCTCCAGTCGATCCTCGAGCCAAACCGCGAAGTCGCCCCGCAATACTTCCCGACGCAACTGGGCCTCGCCGACGGGTCGACCTTTGTCGGACTCCTGCTGCGCTCCTCCGAAGTCGAGACGTACCGCGAGATCACCGGCAAGGAAAAGACCTTCCGCAAGAAGGACATCCTCACCCACGAAGAACTGAAGACTTCCTTGATGCCGCCCGGCCTGGCCTTGACGCTGACCGATGCGGAAATGCGAGACCTGCTCGCCCTGCTGACGGACAACCGCTAGGTTACTTGACGGCGGAGCGAGGGTTCTTGAGGAAATAGAATTTGCCGTCTTCGGCGCCGCCGAGGAAATCAGGGGTGCCGTCGCCGTCGAAGTCGACGGTGGTCGGGCTGACGTCATGGCCTTCGATGTTCTGCTTCACAAGCGGGCCCTCATCCTTGAACAGCCAGTTGCCGTCCTTGAAGCCGACCTGATGCAGGAAATTGGCGCTGGATGAATTGAGCAGGAAGTCGGCCTTGCCGTCGCCATCCCAGTCGGCGACGCACAGCTTACGGCGGCCGCTCTTGCCAGCGGTGCCTTTGTTTAACTGCAGCGGTTTACCGCTCTCGTCGCAGAAGGCCCGTCGAGGCGACTTGAGGACGAGTTTGCCGTCGACCTTGGCCCGTTCAAAGAACGCGAGGTAGCCTTCTTGGTCCAGCATGACGAGATCCATGAGGCCGTCCTTGTTCCAGTCGACAGCGACGGGCGTCGTACGCCACTGGGTCAGCAATGCCTTGCCCTGTGGCTTCATCCAACCCCACGCGAGCGCGGGCTGCGGGCCGTTCCATTCGACCTCGATGGGCTGCGCGGCGGCGAGCTGGGGCGACTGACGGGTGCCGATGTTCCGATACCAGACGACCTTGCCGAGGATGGAATTGACGAGCAGGTCCGGCAGGCCGTCGCCATCCCAGTCCGCCACGGTCTGGGTGGTGTAACCCCACTTGGCCTCCGCCGGCCCCTGGATGCTACCGTTACGACCTGCCATGATGCGCAGGGTCTTTCCGTCCGCCTGGAGGAGTTTAGGACCGGCGAACTTGGGCTTGGCGACGCCGGCGCCGCTGAGGTTCTCAAAGAAAGCGACGTACCCGGCGGTATTGCCGCAGATGAGATCGATGTCGCCGTCGCCGTCCCAATCAAAGCCGACCGGCGTGGCGAGGGCGCCGAACTTGATGTCGTCGGCCTGCTGCTTGAAATACCTGGGCGGCAGAAATAGCGGCGTATGGTCCTCAGTGAACTTACCGGTGTTCTCGAGGAAGGCGACCCGGCCGTCTTCATCCCCGACAACGAGGTCGAGTTTACCGTCCTTGTTCCAATCGAACGCCACGGGGGTGATCATCTCGAGATCCATGGTCAGCGGACGCGGCGAACCTGGCAGCTGCTTGGCCTCGAGCATGGCCTTCCAAGCCGCGGAACGGGTGTCCTTGGTCACGCCCGTCGGCACGGTCAGGCGACGGCCAGCGGCATACTTGGGTTCGGACCGTGAACCGATGTTCTCGAAATAAGTGAAGCCATCGAGGAACTCGCCGCAGATGAGGTCGAGGTCGCCGTCGCCATCGAAGTCGGCGAAATTCGGCGACGGCCAGCCGAAGACCTCCAAGTCCTTGCCGGCGGACTGCACGCGCACGGGCTGCTGATACTCGGGCTTATCGTCCGTACCTTCGTTACGGATGAAATAGACGAAGCCGCGTAGCGGGCCTTTGATCCAGACGCCTTTCTCGTTGTAGGCGTTGTCCCAGCCGTAGTCGGTCCAGTCGCCGACGCCGACGATGACGTCGGTCTTCCCGTCGCCATCGAAGTCGACGTATTTCCACATGTTCGCGCGGACCCTGTTCGGATGCACGTTCGCCGGCAGCGGCAGCTTCTTGCCGAACTCGAGACCTGACTTCGCGAAGTCAGGATATTCGACCCCAGGCGAAAGCACCCGAGGCTTGCCGTCCGCACCCCAGCTGAGTTCGACGTTCTGCAGGCCTTTGCTGATGCGCACACCAGGCTTGAACACGGGGATGGCGTTCTTGGCGGTGTCCGCACCGGACGAAAATACATAAACGCCGTTCGAAGGCTTATCGGGACAATTGACGACGAGCTCGTAATTGCCGTCACCATCGAGGTCCATGGGTAACGGCCAGGCCCACAGGCCGACACCGAGATCCACGACGAGCCCAGGGTTGTTATATTTGAGGCGCTCGAGGCCGACCTGACCGGTTGCCTCAGACGCCGCCTTAGGCCAAGCCATTCCCTCCATCGGACGGGCGAAGATCTTGGACGGATCGATGACGACATGCTTCGCGAGCTTACGCTTCCAGGTATAAGTGACGTGGACGAGTCCGTCCGCGGACTGGATGATGGCGGGATAACTGAACTCGGCCTTGGGTTCGTCCTCGAGGACCATCGCGGCCTCCCAAGCGATGCCATCCTTGCTGACGGCGAGATTCAGGGGGCTGCGACCCTTGGCGGT
>CAIXQT010000246.1 GCA_903921665.1 uncultured Opitutia bacterium | reverse complement strand
CTCTGCTTCCTTGGCGGCCGCGGACTCGGGGGCGATGTTGCGGCAGGCGTTGGCCATCAGCTTGGCGCCTTCCGGATTGTTGCGGTCGAAGAAGTAGAACTTGGCCAGGCCCAGTCGGGCGCGGGCGGCGCGGTCGCGCAGGATGGTGATCTGCTCCACGGCCTGCTTGGCGCGGGGGTCGTTGGGGAACTGGTCGGCCAGCGTGCGCCAATGGTCGGCGGCTTCGATCGTCGTCGCCTGGTCCCAGGCCGGCCCGAGGGATTCCTGGGCCCGGAGCGTGGCGAGCATTTCGAGCGCTTCTGGGGCGAACTTGGAGGTCGGGTAGTCGCTGACGAGACGCTCCAACGCATCGTTCGTCTTTTCCGTCAGTCCTCGCTCCTTGCCTAGGCGGGCGGTGCGGATCAGGCATTCGTCGGCGAGGGGCCCGTTCGGGGCGAGGCGGACGGCTTTCTGCCAAAGGGCGATGGCTCCTTCCGGATCGCGGAACCAAGGAAACCAGCCGCCGAGCTTGCGTCGTTCGCCGGCGGCGAGACGGTTCGCGATTTCGAACTGCAGCTGTACGGCGCCGGCGAAACCGGCGAAACCGGAGTGGCGGGCGTAGAGGTCGTCGATGAGCTCGGTCGCGAGTTCGAACTCGTGGCGCAAGGCGTGGAGCCGGGCGCGTTCGAGGATGGAGACGGCTTCGGCTTGGCTGCCGGCATTGGCTTCGCCGATCACGGACCAGGCCTTGATGGCTCCGCCGAGGTCGCCGGATTCGGCTTCCGCCGAAGCGTGGTTCATGGCCAGCAGGACGACGGGGAGCCGCTCGGGTGGGGTCACGTCGACCGCGGAGCCTGGCTTGATGCGCCAAGAGCCCTCGAAGCGGATATATTCCGCGCGAGCGATGGGGCCGAGCAGGAGCGCGACGGCGAGGAGGGATTTAGCGAGTTGGTTCATGCCAGCGGAGAAGGGTCGCGCCCCAGGTGAGACCGGCGCCGAAGGCGACGATCAGGACGAGGTCGCCGTGCTTGAGCTTGCCGTCTTTCCAGGCTTCTTCAAGCGCGAGAGGGATCGAGGCTGCGGACGTGTTGCCGTAGCGCTCCAGGTTCGAAGGGAAGCGGTCCATGCCCACGTTCAGCTGGCTGGCCACGGCTTCGAGGATGCGGATGTTGGCCTGGTGGGGGATGAACCACGCGACCTGTTCCGACTTCACGTCGCATTTCGCGAGGACGCGTTCGCAGGATTCGGCCATGACGCGGACCGCATGGCGGAAGACTTCCTTGCCGTTCATCCGCAGGAAGTGCTTGCCGTCGCGGAGCGAGTCGGCGGTCGCCGGAGCGGCCGAGCCGCCGCCCGCGCAGTGGAGGAGCTCGGCGTTATTGCCGTCGGCTCCGAGGATATTACCCAGCAGGCCGACGTTTTTCTCATCGGTGGTCTCGAGCAAGGCGGCGCCGGCGCCGTCACCGAAGAGTACGCAGGTCGTCCGGTCGGACCAATCCACCACGCTGGAGAGTTTTTCGGCGCCGACGACGAGGGCTCGG